>CAZCYS010000020.1:0-16606 GCA_964502825.1 uncultured Hydromonas sp.
CTGCCGATTACTTGCCGTAAATATCGAAATCGAAGTATTTTTTCGCGATTTCGTTATATTTACCGTTGGCGCGAATCGCTTCAAATGCTTTATTCAAGCTGGCCAACAAGGCGGTGTCTTCTTTACGCACGGCAAAGCCGGTACCGTCGCCCAAGATAGCCGGATCAGCCGAGCTTGGCACGTCCTCGCCCACTTGAGCAAAGCCCTTGCCCGCAGGGGTTTTCAAGAAACCATCGGATACAGTCACGCCGTCGGCAAACACCACTTCAACGCGGTTATTCACCAAGTCTTTTTGTGCCGCTTCCAAAGTTTTGTAGCGTTTGATCACCGCATCTTTAAAATATTTAGTGGCGTAGTCATCTTGAATCGTGCCTTGTTGCACGCCCAGCAATTTGCCTTTCAGACCTTCCGGTGTGGTTTGCAGCGTGCTGCCGGCTTTGGCTACGAATTTATTCGGCGCATTCCAGATTTTTTGGGTGAAAGCCACGGATTTTTTACGCTCTTCGGTGATGTTCATGGATGAAGCGATCACGTCATATTTTTTCGCCAACAGGCTTGGAATAATGCCGTCCCAATCTTGGTTTTGGAATGTGCAAGTGGCTTTCAACTCTTCGCACATCGCTTTGGCCAAATCAATATCAAAGCCTGTGATATCACCGGATGGGCTGGTGAATTGAAATGGTGCGTAGGTTGCATCCGTACCGAATTTAATGGTCAACGGTGCAGCCGCAGCAGGTGCAGCACCGCCTGCCGCTGCTGGTTTGTCTGCCGGTTTGTCGGCCTTTGGCGCGCACGCGGCCAAGCTCAATGCGACCAATGTCGCGCCAACCCAAGTCATTGTTACTTGTTTCATTGCTCTCTCCATTCAAATCAAGGTGATGTCATATTCATTCGTACCGGATCGTACTGATATCAAATCAAACCATACAGCCAAAACGATTTGTAAACGCTTTCTAAGGCAAAAACATCCGTCTTTTTGGCATTTGTACGGCGCAAGTCTAACACAATTTCTACCATTTTCAAGCACCCAAATGAGGCCATTTGATGCCCAATAATGAAAACATGATGAAAAAATACGTCAACCCGTAAAAAACCGCCTCATTGTCCATTCGTCAATGAGGCGGTTTTTTGCAATAGTCAGGGTCTGCTTGTTATTCGCTGAACTGGTTCATAATCGGCACCCGCCAGTCTTTACCAAACGCCAGCGTGGTAATACGCGGCCCGAGCGCGCCCTGTTTGCGTTTGTATTCATTGATGCGCACCAGACGCGCCACACGTTTGACCACCGCTTCATCATGCCCTGCGGCGACGATGCTGCGCACAGACTGACGCTGCTCAATATAGCGGTGCAAAATATCGTCCAGCACCTCATACGGCGGCAAACTGTCCTGATCGGTTTGGTTGTCGCGCAATTCCGCCGATGGCGCACGCGTGAGGATATTGTGCGGAATGATGTCGCGCGCGCCAAATGCGTCGGTTTGATTGCGCCAGTCGCAAATGCGGTATACAAAGGTTTTATAAATATCCTTGAGCACGGCATACGCACCGACCATATCACCATACAGTGTGCAATAGCCGGTCGCCAATTCGGATTTATTGCCCGTATTGAGCACCAGCGAGCCGTGTTTATTCGACACCGCCATGAGAATCACGCCGCGGATACGCGCTTGTAGGTTTTCCTCGGTCACATCGGCTGGTTTGCCATCAAATACCGGCGCGAGCATCTGCGTGTACAGATTAAACATGTCCTCAATCGCCACCACATCGTAGCGCACACCGACGCGCTGCGCCATGTCCTTCGCATCATCCAGCGACATTTGCGCCGTGTAGCGCGTCGGCATCATGATCGCATGTACGTTTTCCGCGCCCAGCGCATCCACCGCCACCGCCAGCACCAAAGCCGAATCAACCCCGCCGGACAAACCGAGGCATACTTTTTTGAATCCCGTCGTATGCGCATAGTCGCGCACACCCATGACCATCGCGCGGTAGGCTTCCTCTTCCTCGCTCGGCGTCTCGATAATCATGTCTTTGTGCCAAGTTTTTTTCTGCGTATCAAATACAACCTCGTGCACCACCGGCACAAACATCGGCATTTGCATCGCCAATTCGACTTCGCCACCATTCGGTTGCAAGGCAAACGACGCCCCGTCAAAAATCAATTCGTCTTGCCCGCCAATGCGGTTGAGCGACACAATCGGCAAGCCGGTTTCATTCACGCGCGCACCGAAAAATCGGCGGCGTTTCGCCACTTTTTCCACATGAAACGGCGAAGCATTGAGCGCGATCAAGACCTCTGCGCCGAGCTCTTTTAAATGTGCCGCCGGTTCGGGATGCCACGCATCCTCACACACCAGCACACCGATTTTCACGCCGTGAATTTCGGTCAATTCGGGTTTCGACCCCACGGTGAAATAGCGCAATTCATCAAATACCGACTGATTGGGTAATTTTTGCTTATGAATGCGCTGCACTTCACGCCCACCGAGCAACACCACCACGCTGTTATAGCATTTGGTTTTCACGCCTTGGGTAAACCATGTGGGAATCCCGACCAATACATATAAATCGGGATACGCCGCCAATGCTTCGCTCAAACGACCGAAGGCTGCCTCAGACGCCGCGCGAAACGCCGGACGCATCAGTAAATCCTCCGGTAAATAGCCGGTAATCGACAATTCCGGCGTGAGCAAAATATGCGCGCCCTGCTGCTGCGCACTGGCCGCCGCCTCCAAAATTTGCGTCAGGTTAAAGTCAAAATCACCTATGCGGGCGGGAATTTGGGCGCACGAAATTTTTAGCATGTTGTTATCCGTTGTTGAAAAGCACAAAAAAAATTCATAGCCGACATGATACATGAGAACGATTTTGCCATCACATCACGCCACATAGACAAAGGCGAGGAAAATCCCTCGCCTTATCTAATTAAAAACAGCTTTGATGGATCACCGTCGGATTTAATGCGGATTGGATGCATCCGCCCAGCGATGAATTTTATGCTCCAAAACCGCCAAAGGCAATGTGCCGGTGCTAATCACTTGATCGTGGAACGAGCGCACATCAAAATTCGCCCCCATTTTTTGCTTGGCTTGCGCGCGCATATCACTGATGGATAGCTGTCCCACTTTATACGACAGCGCCTGCCCCGGATTGGCCAGATAACGAACGACTTCATAGTCAATGTAATCTTTGCTAAGCGCCGAGTGGTCAGCCATGTATTTTTTGGCCTGATCTAGGCTCCAGTTGCGGGTGTGTAAGCCGGTTTCCACCACCAGACGCATGGCGCGCAGCATTTCATTATTCAACTGGCCAAAGCGTTGTAATGGGTCTTGGCACAACGCCAACTCTTGGCAAATGGATTCGACGTACAGCGCCCAACCCTCTTCAAAGCCATTGATTTCAGCGAATTTTCTAAATTGAGGTACATTTTGCTGCTCTTGTTTCAAAGAGATTTGAAAATGGTGTCCCGGGCGCGCCTCATGCACGTAGTTGGATTCCATTTCCCAGGTATACAAACCCAGTCCTGGCTTGGTATTGACGAAAAATACGCCGGGCTTGGACGCATCTGCCGTGCCTGCGCTGTACCATGCCGCGCCGTCGATCTCTTCACGCTCCGGCGGCACCGGTTTGATTTCCAGTTTTGTTTTGGGAAGGTGGTTAAAGAGCTTGGGAATGCTATTGTCCAGACGCTGATCTATGGCCTTGAACGCAGCCATTTGCTTGGCACGCTGGGTCCATTGATATTTTTTGTTGGTTGACAGGTCTTGCATGAAGTCTTTGAGACTGCCTTTGAAACCCGCAGCCTCCTTGGCCTCATTCATCTGCCGATAAATGCGCTCTACCTCCGCTTCACCCCTTTGCGCAATGGTATCAACCGGTAAATTCGTACTGGTTTGTGCATCGCTCAAATATTGATACCACGCGCTACCGTTCGGCAGATCTTTCCAGCCCAATCCTTCGCGTGGTTTGTATTGCGTGCTCATGTAGTTGACCAATCGCTGTATCGCAGGCGTGACTTCGGTCTGAACCGTTTTTCGATAGAGTTTTTCCAATCGTACCCGATCAGCAGCCGAGATGGTTTTAGGGAAACGCTGTACCGGCGAGTAAAATTTGCTTTCTTTCACTTTACTGCTCACCAGACCGCGCATCAGCTCAACCGTCGCATCCACCACCGGACGCGGCTGGGCGATGCCTTTGGCCGAGCCCTGCTTCATCCGCTTGATCGCCAAATCTGCCCAATGGCTAAAATCACTCATCCGCGCAGCGAAATCCTCGTAATCCTTAACCGTCTCAAACGGAAAAACCAAATCGCCACTGGCCTGCATCGCCAGATCCGACACTTTGTTGACCTCCTGCGTGAGCGGCAAGTACTGGGATGGGAAGTCAAAACCTTTGATGGCCGTTTCCCGTGCGTAGATAAAGGCGTCGTATGACAGCTGGTTTTCCGCATTCAGCGCTTTACGATCCATTTTCTGCACCAAAGCCAAATATTGTTGCTCCAGCGCTTTTTGCGCAGCCAAATAATCGTCAGACAGATAGTCGCCAAAGCGTGCGTTGTATTGATTCACCTCTTTGGCCGGCGCGTACAGCGGGTTTAACGCCGCATCGCGGATGAAAAACTCATCAACCGTTTGTCGAAAGTGCGTATCTGCCGTAGCGGCCTGCTCAGCAACGGGCGCTACCGCTGGCGCTGCAACGGTATCTGTAGCCCACGCAGGCTGCTGCGCAAAAGCCAAACAGATTGCGCTCAGTAATGCGTATTTGGTCATGGGGCTGTGCCATGATTGAATAGTCATCGTGTCTCCTATTGCTACTTCTCTTGTGTATTCATGTAGCGTTATTTTGTTCAAATGCGCCAAAAATAACTGCAAAAACCACAGCTACGTTAGGCTGCAGCGAATGTAGCAGTTTTAAAAACGGCTGCATAGTCCGCGCTCAACTGGTCTGACAAAGTCGCCACAAGTGGCATGAAATCAATCTGAATCCACAAAAGCCATATAAAAAAGAGCTCATAAGAGCTCTTTTTTATCCAACCGATGATGATCAGCGAATACGGTCAACGAATACGACCACAAACTCAGTCATCAGCCTTTGTAGTTCGCCACGCCATCGGTGATTTCTTTGTGCGCGTCTTCCAAACCGCCCCAACCTTCGATTTTCACCCATTTGCCTTTTTCCAGCGCTTTGTACTGCTCGAAAAAGTGTTGAACGTTGTCTTTGATGTATTGCGGTACTTGGTCAATGGTTTTGATGTCCGCAGTCATAGGGCAAACCTTGTCAATCGGTGCGACGATCAGTTTCGCATCCGCACCTTTTTCATCGGTCATTTTCAGCATACCAATCGGACGGCAACGCACCACTGCGCCCGCCATGATCGGGAATGGCGCCAATACCAGCGCATCCACCGGATCGCCGTCACCCGCCAAAGTTTGCGGAATATAGCCGTAGCTCAATGGGTAACGCATACCGGTACCGATAAAACGATCCACCCACAGGGTTTGCGTGTCTTTGTCTACTTCGTATTTCACCGGATCGCTTTGCGCGGGAATTTCGATGATGACGTTAAAATCGTTTGGAATGTCTTTGCCTGCTGGAACTGCTTCGTAACCCATGATGTTTTCCTTATCAATCAATTAAACAAAACTACGGCGGCATTATAACGCAAGCCCACGCTGAGATACAGACTGAGATACAAGACTGTATGCTAAAAGCCCAAGCCCCGTTCAACACCTCAACGCAAGCGCGTATAGATCAATTGATCAAAAAACACACCGTTTTTGAATACAGACTGACGCAAACGCGCTTCCAGCTCATAGCCGCATTTCTCCAAAACCCGCGCGGATGCGGTATTGGGCGCAAAGACATAATCCATCATCATGCGCAATGCATGCGAAGCATAGCCCTTGCCCCAATGCTCGCGTGCAATCCAATCACTGGTCACGACAAGTACACCCGCCTGCGAGTTTCCTAAAACGCTCAATCTCGTGAAAAATAGAG
The DNA here is from genome assembly GCA_964502825.1 of uncultured Hydromonas sp. GTDB lineage: Bacteria > Pseudomonadota > Gammaproteobacteria > Burkholderiales > Burkholderiaceae > CTSOIL-112. The sequence continues at coordinate 5,998 of CAZCYS010000020.1, forward strand.
ATAGGCTTAATCGCAATCCAGCGCCCATTTATTCATCCAACACAACCATAGCACGCGGTGCAAAGCCATGATTGAGCGGCCCATGGCCTTGTCCCGTTTGCACCGGTTGACCACTCGCTATCGCTTGCACAATATACGCCCGTGCCTGCGCCACCGCATCCGGCAAACTCGCGCCCAAAGCCAAATGGCAGGCCATCGCCGAGGATAAGGTGCAACCGGTGCCATGCGTGTTTTGGCTGGCGATGCGCGGGCTGGCGTAGGTTTGCGTTTGCCATTGCCCCTGTTCTGAGCGATAGCACAATAAATCCGTCACCTGCGTGCCTGCGGTTCGCTCAGACAAATGACCGCCTTTGAGCAGAACGGCCGTTGCGCCCAAATCACACAGATCCTTCGCTGCTTGCTCTAACTGCTCCGGATGCTCAATCGCCCGTCCCAGCAGCCATGACGCTTCATCCAAATTCGGCGTCACCACGCTGACCTGTGGAAACAATTCACGCACCAGCACCTCGACCGTTTCGGCGGCAATCAGGCGATCACCGCTGGTGGCCACCATCACCGGATCCAATACCACTTTTTTAAATGCGTATTGGCGTAAAGCATCGGCGACCACCTGCACGATTTCCGGGCTGTGCAGCATACCGATTTTCACCGCATCCACGCCAATATCGGACACCACCACATCTATCTGCGCGCGTAAAATCTCCGGTGTCAATGCCTGAACCGCATGCACGCCGACGGTATTTTGCGCCGTAATCGCCGTGATCGCGGTCATGCCAAAACAGCCCAGCGCCGCACAGGTTTTCAAATCCGCTTGGATACCGGCGCAACCACCGCTGTCTGATCCGGCAATACTCAACACACGTGGGTAATGGGGTTTCATGATACTCATCCGTTTTCTCCTGATGCGTGAATCGGCAGCGAACTCAAAACCTGCCGCACCGTCGTTGATAAATTTTGCACCACAAGATCCGGACGCTCCGCCGAGCAAATCGCGCTGACCACCGCGATCCCATCCGCACCCTGCTGCATGACCGCCTGTGCGTTATCCACGCCAATGCCGCCAATCGCCACTATCGGAACGCTGCTCATCGCACGAATCTGCGCAAGACCATCCAAGCCCACCGGCGCCGCTGCATCCGACTTGGTCACAGTCGGATAAATCGGCCCCAGCCCAACATAATCCAGCAAAGACCTCTGGGCCAAAGCCGCCTGCATCGTCTGCGCCGAATGCGCCGACAAACCGATCAAACCATTCGGCATCACTGCCCGCACATCGGCCAGCGGCATATCCTCCTGACCGACATGAATGCCGTCAGCACCCGCAGCCAATGCCACGTCCACACGATCATTGATCAGCAGCGGGACATCTGGCGCATAACGATCCAGCAGTTCTTTGAGCGCTCGTGCCTTGGCGACAAAAGCCCCCGTGGATAAATGCTTCTCGCGCAGCTGCACGCAGGTCACGCCCGCACGCACCGCCATTTGCACGATGTCCAGCAAATCATGATGAACGCATAAAGCCTCATCGGTCACGAGATACACACGCAACAGTTCTCGTACGTCGTGCTCGCCCCGTTTAAATTTTGGCTCAAATTCGCGTTTGACAGCCATCTCAAGCCTCCATACGGTTAAAAGAAATATTCAAACGCTGCACGAAGGTCTGCTCATCCAAATTGTGAGTGACATCCAATAGTTTCGTCGCATACGTACCCACACCCGCGCCCAATGCGCGCGTTTGCTCCGCCGCGACTTCCCCGACCACGCCCCAGTAGGCCATCGCCGCCGTGGTTGCACGCCACGCATCGAATTGAACCGCCGCGAATGCGCCAATGAGCGCCGTCGCCGAGCAGCCCACGCCCGTCACTTTGGTCATCCACACATCGCCATTGCGCAACAGTGCAACTTGCCCATGCGCATCAATAATATAATCGGTTTCGCCGGAAACGCACACCACGCCTTCAATGCGTTTGGCCAGAGCCAATGCCGCATCGAGCGATTGATCCGAGGCCATCACGCTGTCCACACCTTTGGTGGTCACAGATAATCCCGCGACACTCATGATTTCCGAGCCATTGCCACGGATGATGCCGGGCGGGCCGGATTGAATGATTTCGCTCAGCGCCTGATTGCGATACGGTGTGGCACCCGCGCCCACGGGATCCAATACCACGGGAATCGCGCGACTGTGCGCTTGCTTTTGTGCCAGCAGCATGGCTTGGACTTTGTCCGCAGTGAGGGTGCCAATATTCAAAACCAATGCCTGTGCGATATTCGCCATATCGGCCACCTCTTCGCAGGCATGCGCCATCACCGGCGATGCACCCATCGCCAGCAGCACATTGGCATTGAAATTGATCACCACCCAGTTGGTGATGCTGTGCACCAAAGGTGCTTGCGCGCGTACGGCCAAGACGTCCTGCCACAGCTCCTGAGCGGTCAGATGGTTTTGTAACTCGGTGCTTGAATTTATTTGGTTTAGATTCGTCATACTCGTTCTTTCAAAAAAGCTGTTAAAACGAGTTGAACCGCGAAGATATGCAGAGAAAAAGATGATTTCTTTTTCGCTTCCCTACGCTGGTACAACCCAGATCAGGTTCAAAGGGTATTTCTCAGTCGGTTGTGCAAAATAATGCCGACACCCCTAGCGGACATTCGCACCGCAATGCGAATGCCTGCATTATGCCAGTTGGCAACGCATTTGACCATGCCCTTTGGATGGCGCATTTGACTTTTACCGCGCCACTCTCTATGATGGCGGCCTGTTTGTTATTCGGTGTACATGTGCGTTATAGGTACGTCACATGTGTGTCAAACAGCACCTGGGGGTGGTCAGTCGCATGGGGCGACTCGACCTGAGATATACCCTTCGAACCTGTGAGTTAATGCTCGCGTAGGAAAGGACTCTAAAATGAATTCATCATTTTCTTCATCTGCTCTCGAACCGCGTTCGCCGTTCGCTCTGTTTCGCTCCATCACTTTGCAAGAATGGGTCACCGTTGCCGTTATGGCCGCCGCTATGGGTGTGGCGTACTGGGCTTGGACCTTGGTCTACGACTTTTTGAAAGAACCCTTGCTCAAACCGCTCGGTATCAAACGCGCTTTGGATGGCTTTTGGCTGATGGCACCGGTATTTTTCGGCTATATGGTGCGCAAACCGGGCATGGCGTTGTTCGGCTCCTTGGTGGCCGCCGGTGTCGAAGGGATCATCACGCAATGGGGCATGAGCGCGTTGATTTACGGTTTGGTGCAAGGTCTGGGCGCTGAATTGGTATTCGCACTGTTCTTGTACCGCAAATGGAACTGGTCGGTGCTGCTGTTGGCAGCGAGCATGGCAGCCGTGTTCAGCTTTGGTTACGATTACTTGAGCCAAGAGCAAGCGAACCTGTCCATCGTGTTCAATGCGATTCAACTGGCCGTATTCGTCATCTCCAGCTGGGTTTTTGCTGCGGCATTGAGCCGCTATCTGGGGAAACGTTTGGTGAAAACCGGCCTGCTCGATGGCTTTTTAATCGCACGCGACCGCAGCTAATTCAAACCGCATGATGCGTTTAGAACCGTTTGATTTTCACTATGCCCGCACTCGTGCGGGTATTGCCTTATCCACGCCGCTGAATTTACCCGAGCGTGGCTTGGTCTGGCTCACAGGTGCGAGCGGCAGTGGCAAATCAACGTTACTCAACCTCATCAAAGGCCTATACCCCGAATTCATTCACGGCACACTCGCAGGCGGCAATCCGGCCATTGCGCGCGACGCGCTGTACCTCTCGCAAAACCCGCACACACAAATCGTACATGAGCGCGTCGGCGAAGAATTCTTTTTCAGCATGGAGCACCGCCAATACACGCCCGAGCAAATGCATGCGAAAAAATACCTGCTCGAACAATACGGCTTAGGCGATATGGAGCTCAAACCCACCGCGCAGCTCTCACACGGACAGGCACAGCGCCTGTTGCTCGCCTCCATGCTCGCGACCGAACCAAAAGTCTTACTACTGGACGAGCCAACCGCATTTCTCGATGAAGAGATTCGTACCGAGTTTTACCAACTGCTGAACGAGCTCAAGCAACACGTCTGCATCCTACTGGTCGACCACCACATGCAAGTCGCCGAATATGCCGATGTCTGCTGGCATATTTCCGAAAAAGGCGAACTAAACAAACGCTCGCCCGAAAGCTGGCTGCATGAAACTCAGCAAGCATTGCAGCAGCTGCGTGCCGAATCGAGTTTAACGCAAACACCTCCGCCACTGTCCGCGCAGATCACCTTGTCATTGGAACAACTGGTTGTCGGCTACGACAAAAAGCAACCACTGTTCACCGCCAATGCAACGCTTCACTCGGGCGAATGCACCGTGCTGTGCGGTGAAAACGGCTCGGGCAAATCGACGCTGCTCAATACCTTGGCCGGTATGACCAAGCCGCTCGGTGGTCAATGCACCCTGCACTATCAAGCCTCAGCCGAAGAAGCGCTGCAGCAGATTAAACCGCGCGAGCAGATGATGTATGTGTTTCAGCACCCTGACAGCCATTTTTTCTTTGACACAGTGGCTGAAGAACTGACCCAACTCGGCGTGCAAGACATCGCGGGCACGCTGGCGCATTTCGGTCTGGCCGACTGTGCCGAACGCTCGCCGCATCAGCTCTCCGAGGGGCAAAAGCGCCGCCTCACCCTGCTGTTCCCTGTGCTTTTGCAACGCGCGCTGATCGTGCTTGACGAGCCGACGTTTGGTCAAGACGCGCTCAATGCCGAACGCATCACGCAACTGATTCGCTCATTCAAAGCCGCTGGTCACGCGCTCATTGTCATCACCCACGATGCCACCTTGCATCGGGCGATTGCCGATCAAACGTGGGAGATTCGCGACGGGGAGTTACATATACACGCAGGCGTAGAGACAGAGGAGACACCACGATGAATCCCTCTGTCATTTCTACCACCTCCCCCACTTCTGCCTCTTCTGCAACCCACAGCTCCGCACCCATCCGCACGCGCCCACTGCACGACGCGCACGTATTGGCATTGCTCATGCTGTTTTTCATCGGCGTGGCATTCCCCGTCGCATGGCATACCGTGGTGGCGTGGTCGTTGGCAATGATGGTATTGGCAAAGATTCAGGGCATGAGTTGGCGCGCGATTCTCATTCGATTCGGACTGGCGCTGCTGCTCTCTTGGTCGATCTGGCTGTGGAATATGATTTTTGTCGCCGAACGCACCGACGAAACCATGCAAAAAGCCAATCAGATTCTACTGCGCGTCACCACCATGACTTGGGTCGCGCTCATGTCCGGCACAATGGTGAATCTGCGTGATGTGGTCAGCACAGCGCTGCAACGCGGCTGGCTCAGTATGAATGTCGCCTACGCGCTGCAACTCGGCTTCGGTGCCATCGGCCTGATGCGCGCAGAGATTAAACGCATCATGCTCAGCGCAAAGCTGCGCGGATTGAACTGGCGCGAGCGGTTTTTACAATGGCTGCCCATTTTGATTTTCGCCCTGCGCCACGCCACACGCGGCGCCATGAGCCTACGCGCGCGCGGACTGGTCGAGCATGAGGCGAAAAAAACGTTTTACTATAATTATCAAAGCACGCGCCGACAACAAATCGCCGCATGGCTGACGCTGTTGCTATTGATCGCCATCACAGCGATCAGCGAATGGCTACGCCGCTATCCGGTTTAATGAATATTGGTAAACCTTAAGGTCGCTTCATTTCAAATAATTCACGCGTGCCACTGTACCAATCGCCGCCCATTTTGCCCACCGTATCAATCAGCGGCTGCTTAATCATACCGCCTTCCAAAGCCAGTTCATCCGCCACATAAACTGCCACCACATCAAGCAAAATCATGGTGCCGCCCATCGGCAGTGTGCTCATGCGCAACACTTCACGCAAACGGCACTCATAGCGCACCGGCGCATCCGTAACCGATAAAGGTTTGACCTGCGCGCTGGCACAACTGTCCACCTGTGCAAACTCAAATTCACTCTGATCACGCGATAAACTGGCGCAGGTTTGATTCATGCGTTCGGCCAAAGCAGCATTCACTACGTTGACCACGCACTCTTTGGTTTCGAGCAAATTGAGCAAAGTATCTTTATCTTGACCATTTTGCGGTTGTAAATGCGACACCATCAATATCGGTGGGTTGCAACTGACCACATTAAAAAACGAATACGGCGCAAGATTATTCACGCCAGCAGCCGACTGCGTGCTGATCCACGCGATCGGACGCGGCGTAACGCCACACACAAGCAAGCGATAGTTTTCTAAAGCAGAAATATCCGATGTATTAAACAGCATAATCGCACCTATTTAAATAATTGATTAAATGCTTAAATTTTACATCATTATACAAATCTTCATTTTCCAGTACAATCGCACATTAAAATTTATTCTACGCTTTTATGCAACGCCCCTCCCTATTCACAATCACACTACCTGTGTTACTCGGCTACATCCCTCTGGGCATAACCTTCGGTTTTCTGATGGTTTCGCAGGGTATTGCTTGGTACATTCCGATTCTATTCAGTATTTTTGTATTTGCGGGTGCGGCGCAATTTTTAGCAGTCGGTTTGGTGGTGAATCATGCCTCGCTTTTGGACACCGCGATTGCGACATTTTTAATCAATCTGCGTCATGTTTTTTACGGTCTATCGCTGTTTGATTTTCTACCACACACTTGGGCGAAACGGCTGTATTTCATGTTTGGCATCACCGATGAGACCTATTCGCTGTTGACCAGCTCCAAATCGGCCAACCCGAGCAATGCGCTGCCCATCGTCGCGTTAAATCAGTCGTATTGGGTTGCGGGAACAGCCATCGGAGCGCTGCTCGCCACCTCACTGCCGCCGATCAAAGGCATCGAGTTTTCGCTGACCGCGCTGTTCGTGATTTTATTGGTCGAGCAAATCCGCGCCAACCACGAGACGAAAACCGTGGCAATGGGGATTTTGGCCTGCTTGGCAGCCACTTGGCTCGCGCCCAACTACTTTTTACTCACCGCCAGCGGCGTGGCGTTGATCCTATTGATGTTGGATTACACTCGTCAACCGAAGAAAGTGGAGGCAGGCGTATGAATACTCCGGTTAGCGGCGTGTACATCGCCGCCATGATTGTGGTGATGGGTTTGGTGACGTGGGGCTTGCGCGCGCTGCCGTTTTTCTTTAAAGATTGGCTGAACGCCCATCCCTTCATCGCCTATATTAAAAATCGCTTTCCACTGATTATGATGCTGATTTTGGTGGTGTATGCGTCGGATGCATACAAAGCCAAGCAATTTTCCGAAATACAGTTTGCGGTATTCGGTATCGCATTGACCGCTTTTTTGCAGGTGGTATTTAAAAACTATCTGCTGAGTTTATTCGGCGGTGTCGCGCTGTACATGATTTTAGTCAACAACGTCCTGAATTTATTCTAAACATAGAAAAGCCCGAGCGATTTCGTTCGGGCTTTGCACTTATATGCCAAATGGCATGTCAATTATTTTTTCAGTACCTTATGGTACTGATTGCGAATCTCCAGCAAACGATTCAGCTCTGCTTTTGCCGCAGTTAAATTGCCCGATGCGATGTTTTGCTCAACCAGCATCAAGCCCGCATCCAGTTTTTTCATCCCTTCAGCATACATAGCCTGCTCAGCATCCGTACCTCGATAGCGGTTGAGCGCTGCGTCGTGTGTGCCTTTTTTAAATCCTGCTACGTGCATTTTAAAATCCGCCAAGTTATCGCTGTTCATCGCCGCTTGATGCGTATTTTTCATCTGCTGCATGGCACTTTTAATGCTCGGCGTACCCATCGGCGCACTCGCGCAGGCACTCAAGGTCAACAAGCTCACTCCCGTGAGCAATGCCGCCAAATTTTTCTGTATGGTGGATGCCTTCATAGTCGTCTCCTTCTGGTTAGAAATCATATTCAATCGGAACTACCCACATCATCATCGCAGTGAAACCGATGCAGCAAGCGATGCGCCACCGGTGTGACCATCAGCGCGGCGGTGACAACGAATACCAAGCCGGCATACAGCGCATACATCCCCGCGAATAGTTTGCCCGCTTCGGTCAACGGTGGATTCACCGGCCCCATTCCACCCAACAGCATGGCGGAATTCAAAAACCCGTCGATCCACGCTAATTGCTCAAACACTTTATAACCCACCATGCCCATCGCCAAAGAGCCGATGAGTAAGGCCAAAGCCACCCACAGATGCTGGCGCAAACGACGCATAAACTGCTGATGTGAAATCACCTGTTGGCGTTTATTCTCGTACATAAATCTCTGCTGTATCGGTTCAAATGACTTTGGACATCATTATGGTTGGGTATTGTACTCAATCGTCACGACTACGCGCGCGATTTTTTTGACCGTGCTTTTATCATAGACGCCGCCGATGCTGTCTTCGGCGCTGCCATTCGCGGGCAGAATGTCAAATGTCCCCTGTGAAGCCGAACGCATCGTACCGACTTTCGCATCGCCATTTTTGGCAAACTCATCCGCACGGGTTTTGGCGTTTTTCGTCGCTTCGCCGATCAGCGCGAGTTTGATGTCATCCAGATTGCCAACCAAAAAATCCACATCGGACACATTCAAATCATGGCCTTGTGCCTGATACTCGATGATTTTGGCGCGGGCTTCTTGAATTTTCGCCAGATCGTTGGTTTTGATGTGCAATGTTTGGGAGGCGTTGAATCCGCGTTGCACCGATACGCTGTAACCGCGATCATCGCGTTCATCCACCATGTGCGGTGTGACGCTTTCCGCATCGAACATCACCTGTTCACCGTCAAAACCAAACTGTTTGAGAAAATTTTGCATCGCCGGTTTTTCTTGCTTGATCTGCGCCAGCGCATCGGCAAAGCTGTCCGCACGCGTATTGAGCGTAATTTGCCATTCGGCTGAAGTCGAATCAATCGGTTTTTCGGCCACGCCCTTGACCGTGATGGTTTGCTTGGCCGAGCCAATTTGCTTGGCCTGCACACCGAGGATAAATGCACCGATGGACATGCCTAAAGCCAACAAAACACCTAAAATTGCCAAACCACGTCCGATGCTTTTATCCATGATGCGCTCCTCTTGTTTACGCTAACCTGCTATGGTCATATTTTCAATCAAAATCGAACCGGTTTGTTTGGTACCGCGCACGATTTCGTCCGCGCCGACCGCCACGATTTGACGGAAGATGTCTTTCAAATTGCCCGCGATGGTGATTTCCTCCACCGGATGAACAATCACCCCGTTTTCCACCCAAAAGCCACTCGCGCCGCGTGAATAATCACCCGTCACATAGTTGACGCCGCTGCCAAGCAATTCGGTCACGAGCAAGCCCGTACCCATTTTATTCAACATGGCCGCGAAATCGTCGCCCTTTTTGGTCTTTGAACTGCTCAAACGCAAATTGTGCGAGCCGCTGGCGTTGCCGGTCGGCTGCATTTTGAGTTTCCGCGCCGTGTACATCGACAGCAAATAGCCGGTCAAACGACCTCCGTCCACCAATTCGCGGCGCTGGCACGCCACGCCTTCGTCATCAAAATAGCTGCTGCCCATGCCCTGAACGATGAATGGATCATCCACAATCTGAATGTGTTTCGGAAAAATCCGTTGACCCAGTGCGTCCAATAAAAACGAGGTTTTACGGTACAGAGCGCCACCGCTGATCGCTTGGGCAAAGTTGCCGAGCAAACCGGCCGCCAAAGGCGCCTCAAACAACACCGGACACGAGCGCGAGCTGATTTTTTTCGCGCCCAAACGCGCCGCCGCACGATGCGCCGCATACGCGCCGATTTCCCGTACATCGGCCAATTTTTTCGGATCGCGTGCCGAGGCGTACCACACGTCGCGCTCCATGTGCTTACCCTTTTGCGCAATCGGCACACAACTGGCCGAGTGACGCGAATAGGCATAACCGCCCATAAAACCGTTGCTTGCCGCTGAAACAAAGTGTCCTTGGTGACTGGAAACGCTCGCACCGTCTGAGTTTTTGATGTATTTGCAGGTGTCAAACGCTGCTTGCTCCGCCTGCAAGGTCAATTCGATCGCCTGTGCAGTGGTCAAATCCCACGGGTGGTATAAATCCAAATCCGCATGACTCTTTTTCGGTTGATACAAATATTTTTTCTCCGGCAAACCAGCGCATGGATCGGCTGCCGTGTAACGCGCAATGTCGTATGCCGCCTGAACCGTGCTGGCAATCGCCGGTTCGGAAAAATCCGAGGTGCTGGCAAAGCCACGCTGTTTGCCCACATAGACCGAGACCGAGAGCGATTTGTCGCGGTTATGCTCAACCGTCTCCACCGCGCCATTGCGCGAGCTGACCGACAGGCCATTGGACTCGGAAACCTCCACCGCGCAGGCACGCGCACCCAGTTTTTTTGCGGTCTGTAATGTGTGATGCGCAACGGCTTCAAAGTCGTTGCGTGTATAATCGAAGCTGACGGACATGAAAAACGATCCTTATCTACTTTATGTCTGAATTTAAGGAAACACGGAACAACCCAAACCAGTTTGCGTTCTGAGCAAAAAACATTCAGAACGCGGCGCAGGATAGGGGTCGTAGTCGTTCTACGACAGCCCCTATTCTGCAACAAAGTTCTGGGTGTTTTTTGCCAGAACCCT
>CAZCYS010000021.1:0-16260 GCA_964502825.1 uncultured Hydromonas sp.
CCCAAACCGCACGCGATCATGAGGAGCTGGAAATCGGCGTATCGTGCATGGCCGCCGCGATCTACGACGACGCACACCAAGTCATCGCCGGACTGTCCATTTCCTCCCCTGCCCATTTGATGCAAGAAACATGGCTCGATGTACTGCGCGAAGCCGCACGAGAAATTTCGACCGCCATGGGGGATGCACCGAGCGAATAAATCGTTTTACCTATAAAAAGAGCGAGCTATATAGCTCGCCCAGATTGTTGAGAAAGTGGCACATACGCCTAAACAAAACTCTGTCATTGCGTTCCGCGAAACTGCGCTACGCTTGTTTTATCGAAACTTCGCTACGCTCGTTTTCCCGCATGATTTTAGCGGGAATCCAGATAGTGACTTCTAACTAAATGTTTTTATTAAAATTTCTGGATACCCGCTTTGCAGAAACTGCACTTCGTTTGTTTTGCGGGTATAACGGCATTTTTCTTAGATTTTGCGACAAATTGCAAGACAGAGGGTTCGTCAGCAATCTGGAGTGAGTTGTATAGCTCGCCTTTTTACAGATACATCATGCCTTACATGAACTTCATATCCTTCAAACTAAAGTACCAAAACGGTATTTGAATCGGCGCAGTCACCACATCAAACGCCACCCCCAGCGGCAGCAATATCACGCGCAGCGGATTGTGGTTTTGTTTGTACTCGGTTTTATAAAACTGCACCGGTCGGGTTTGCTTAAATTGCGAAGCAATCGCCGCTAAGTTTTTCACAGGCGGATAAACCACGCCTTGAATGTGCAAGGAGCGCCAATAAGACTGCTTATCCTCTGACAATATAAATTTCAGCTCTGTCAGGGTTTTGCGCTCTTGCTCGGTCAAGCGATCAGCCGCCTTGTTGTAGGTGATCGTCACATCGCCGCGCACACTCTGAATCTCGCTGCTGTCCTGCTGTACCAGCATATTGATCTTCGGCTGATCTTGATTCACGCCGATCAAACGACCATCCAAATTTTTCACGATGGCTTTGATTTCATCCGCGCCCTCGGTGAGCAAATAGGTTTGTTTTTCGCCAATCAGCGCGAGAAAGTTGCGCGCTTCCGCGCTGATATTTTCACCCGTCGGCTGCCCCATGCCCAAAATCGCATCTTCATAAGCCAAGGTTTTGGTGATTTTGGTGGTGGTTTCCGTCGATTGACTGGCCATATAGGTCGCACACCCCGACAGGCTCGTCATCAACAACGCTGCCACCCATGCCATCCAGCTCAATTTGAGTCGGTTCATCGTCATCTCCTATATTGTTTATAAATATGTGCTGCCATTAAACCACAAAATTAACCACAAAAATCAAAGGGATGAACTGTCGCTCAAAAATCAGAGTGTTAAACCGCTTTTCTCCGCGACCGTGTGCATGTCTTTGTCGCCACGCCCCGATAAATTGACCAACACCACTTGATCGGGCGACATGGTTTTCGCCAGTTTCATGCCATACGCCACGGCGTGCGAGGATTCGAGCGCAGGAATGATGCCCTCGACGCGGCACAGCGTGTGAAATGCGGCCAATGCTTCCGCATCACTGATTGGCACATACTCGGCGCGCCCTGAATCCTTGAGCCACGCATGTTCCGGCCCCACGCCCGGATAATCCAAACCGGCAGAAATTGAGTGTGTTTCAATGACTTGACCGTTTTTGTCTTGCAGTACATAAGTGCGGTTACCGTGCAGTACGCCGGGCGAGCCTTTTTGCAACGACGCCGCGTGGCGTTCGCTGTCAATGCCGTCGCCTGCGGCTTCGACGCCGTACAACTTGACGGCGTCAAATGGAATGTAGGGATAAAAAATGCCCATCGCATTCGAGCCACCACCGACGCACGCCACAACCGCGTCCGGCTGGCGATCGCCGCCCAGCATTTCGGGTATTTGTGTCAGACACTCATCACCAATCACACGCTGAAAATCGCGCACCATCGCCGGATACGGATGCGGTCCCGCGACCGTACCGATGATGTAAAACGTATTTTCGACGTTGGTCGCCCAGTCGCGCATGGCTTCATTCAGCGCGTCTTTGAGTGTGCGTGAGCCGGATTCGACCGCAATCACGTTCGCGCCCAGTAATTTCATGCGATAAACGTTCGCCGCCTGACGCGCCACGTCCTCTGCGCCTTGATACACGTCGCATTGCAGACCAAAACGCGCGCAAATGGTCGCGGTGGCCACACCGTGCTGTCCCGCACCGGTCTCGGCAATCACGCGCGGTTTGCCCATATGGCGAGCGAGCAGCGCCTGGCCAATCACGTTGTTAATTTTGTGTGCGCCGGTATGGTTCAAGTCCTCACGCTTGAGGTAAATCTGCGCGCCACCATTTTCCTCTGACAAGCGCTTGGCATGATAAATGGGTGACGGACGACCGACGAAGTGCTTGAGCTCATACGCGAACTCTTGTTGAAACTCAGCCGATGGCACGATGGTGCGATACGCCTCATTCAACTCATCCAGCGCCGGAATCAGCGTTTCCGAAGCGAAACGCCCACCATAAATACCAAAATGTCCTTTGTCGTCAGGATAGTTGTAACTCATTGTTTCCTCTACTGTTTATCTTTAATGGTGCAACACTTGCTGCATAAACGCACGCATTTTATCTGCGGATTTCACGCCCTTAGACAGTTCAATGCCGGATGAGACATCCACCGCATACGGTGCAATCTGTGCCATCGCTTCACCCACACTGTCCACGCTCAAACCACCGCTCAAAATGATACGCCCACGCAGTTCTTCCGGAATGCTGTGCCAATCAAAACCATGTCCTGACCCGCCATAACCCGCGCTGTCCGAATCCAACAATACACCGGCCAATTGATCTATGTGACGCGCAATTTCCGCCCAATCGGTTTGGGCATTGACACGCACGGCTTTGATCACCGGTATATGGAGCGTCTGTTGTAAGTGTACGGCAAAAGCAAACGATTCATCACCATGCAACTGCACAAACTGTATGGGCGCTTGGTGCAATACAGCTTGAATCTGCGCCTCTTCGGCATTGACGAACAGCGCGACCGTCGAGACAAACGCGGGTACCAAGGCGCACAGCTTCGCCATGCGTTCGGGTGTGACGTAGCGCGGGCTTTTTTCATACAGCACGAAACCGAGCGCATCCGCGCCCAGCGCCACAGCCTGCTGCACATCCTGTTCGCGGGTAAAACCGCAGAATTTCACTCGGGTTCGCATGATTTTTTTGAAAATTAATTTAAGCCTAAGGCCTGCGCAAAGTCATCACACGGCGTAGGTAATTGATAGTGTTCGGGATAGTGAATCGCCGACAGATACAGCCCCGCAGGCGAAAATGTCGGCGCGGACAGTTTGCGGTCTTTTTGTTGCAATAAAAATGCCAGCCAATCCGTCGGCTGTTTGCCCGCCCCAATATACACCAAACTACCGACCAAATTGCGCACCATGTGGTGCAAAAAAGCATTGGCCGTGATGCGTAGCAACACTGCATCACCGTAGCGCTGAACGCTGATCTGATGCAAGGTTTTCACCGGCGATTTGGCCTGACACTCTGCCGCGCGAAACGCGGAAAAGTCATGCTCACCAACCAACACCTGCGCCGCTGCGTGCATTTTCTCCACGTCCAATGCATGATGATACCAACCCGCGCGCCCTGCCCAAATCGGCGAGCGCACCGCATGATTGTAAATCAGGTAATGATAGGTGCGCTGATACGCATCAAAGCGCGCATGAAACACCGGCTCAACCACCCGCGCCCAGCGCACGGCAATGGTTTCGGGCAAAAATGCGTTGACCCCGCGCACCCATGCGTGTGTATCGCGCTCAAACGGTACGTCAAAATGCACCACCTGTCCCAACGCATGGACACCGGTATCGGTGCGACCGGCGCATTGTACGGCTATGGTTTGGTTGGCGAATTGGTGTAATGCGGTTTGTAAATGGTCTTGAACCGTTAGACCGTGGCTTTGTGATTGCCATCCTTGAAACGCGCGCCCGTCGTATTGCACACCCAAAGCAATGCGCGGCATCAATGACCTCGGCTCTCTTGCGCCTGCTGACGCAAATATTGGATATGCCATTGATTGCGTAGATCCAAAGCCTGCGTGCTTTGCGCCGCATTGCCACGTAAAATCACTTCGTTCAAAATATGATGCGCCACATTCGGATAGGCCTGTGCGTAGGCTTTTTGCGCGTGATCGAGCAAATCATCCATCGACTGGGCGCTCATCCATTTTTGCAAACGGGTGCGCTCGGCCAATGCGTAGTAATTCACGGCCTGCCCCGATTTTTCCGCCGTATGGTTAGCATACTGGCGTAGCAAGTGATTGACATTCAAACCTGAAGCGCCGGAATCGCTTGGTGCGGCTGTCGCGGTAGTTTGCGCTGTATTCGGCATCGTAGCTGCTACAGTCACCGGCTTGGCAGGCATTGTCGGTGCAACCGTCGGAATCACCGGTTTGATCGGTGTAACGGCTGCGGCAGGTGTATCCAACTGCACTTTGCTGGCGCTGGTACTGCGCAAATCCAGTTTCTCCGGCGTCAAACCGTGCAAAGCTTGTTTGAAGCGAAGTTCGATCTCCTGCGCGGCATCCGGCTTCACATCCACCACCTCGTCTGTCACCTCTGCGCTGAATGTCTTTTCTTGTGCTGCCACGTGATTTGTTTGAGTCACTGTTTCAGCAATGGTTACGCTGTCAGCTTGTGCGCTTGCTTCTGCTTGCGCAGGAAGCGATTCAACGATCACCGGTGGTTGAAGGGCAGCGGGTACTGCAGTAACAGTAGGACGCTCAGCATCGGCGGATTGAACTGATTTAGCAACGACCTGAGTCGGTGTTTCTGAACCATCGAGCCACGAATCCACTGTTTCATTGGAAATCGGCTTATCGGAATCCGCGCGTTCTGAAAGCGCCGCTTCTGGCGCTTCTGGTACGATTTGCGCGGATGTTTGATCCATCGCCTGAGCCACTTGCTCCGCTTGAACCGGTGCTACCGTGGATGGAGCGACTTTCTCTGTAGCTTCGTTTGCTGTCAGATCATCCGTTGCAGCATCATCTTTACCCTGACGCGAACCGCGCATCATCAACCAGACAAACGCACTCAATAACAATGCCGGAATGATCACCAGCCACAAAGATTTAGGCACACGCAAGAACCATGCTTTGAGCTGGGCCATGCCGCCCTGAGCAGCGGTCGTCGCCACTTGCGTGGATACGGTCTGCTCCGTTTGAGGCGGCGATGCACTTGGCGTTGGAGCCACAGGCGCAGCAGGAACAATCGCGGCTTGAGTGGCGTCGGCCGCAGCACCGGCCGAAGATGCTGTCGTTGTTTCATTCGCTGAACTCGCAGCTACCGTCGGCTCAGGCTTGCTGCTTTCACTGGCAGCAGTGCCTTGTTTGGGCAGGACAATTTGCGCGCCCACCTGCATTCGATCGGGGTCACCGCCGGGAAATTGTGCTTGGTTGGTCTGTGTTAAGACTTCCAAGGCTTGTTTAAACGGAATATTATTTTTAACCGAATAATACTGCGCAATCGTGCGCAACGAGTCGCCACGACGCGTTTGCAACACCACGCCCGCCTCATCGGAGCGAACCGTGCGCGATTGAATCGCCGATTCACTCATCGGTTTGGCGTTAACCGTCACGCTTGCCAAGCCACACACCGCACCCAGTGCAATCGCTACCCACGCTCTGCGCAATGCGCGGCGTGACTGTGCAAACGGTACTGTTTTGAATAAGTGGTGTGTGCTTGGCTGTGACATAGACATCCTTTTTTAATTACGCTTGCGCCAAAATAATGCGCAATACGCGGCGCAACGGCTCTGCCGCGCCCCACAACAATTGATCACCGACGGTAAATGCGGACAAATACTCACCGCCCATTGCCATTTTGCGCAAACGTCCGACCGGTACGGTCAATGTGCCGGTTACGGCGGTTGGCGTCAAATCCTGCATGGAAGCGGTACGCTCGTTCGGCACGACTTTGACCCAGTCATTGGCTTTGGCCAACATATCGTTGATTTCATCCAACGGCACGTCTTTTTTCAATTTGATGGTCAATGCTTGGCTGTGGCAGCGCATTGCGCCCACACGCACGCACAAGCCTTCGACATTGATAAAGCCCGCTTGACCCTCGGCTTTACCCAAGATTTTGTTGGTCTCGGCGGAGCCCTTCCACTCTTCTTTTGATTGGCCATTGCCCAAATCTTTGTCAATCCACGGAATCAAGCTGCCGGCCAATGGTACACCGAAATGCTGCGCCGGGTAGTCAGCCTCGCGCATTTTCGCAGAGATTTTACGGTCGATTTCCAAAATAGATGAACGCGGATCAGCCAATAAATCAGCCACTTCGCCATTGAGCAAGCCCATTTGACTCACCAACTCGCGCATATTCGCCGCGCCACCACCCGAAGCCGCCTGATACGTCATCGAGGTCATCCAGTCAATCAAATCCGCTTTGAACAGACCGTCCAAAGCCATCATCATCAAGCTGACGGTACAGTTGCCACCGATGTAGTTTTTCACGCCCTTGTTCAAACCATCGGTAATTACCGGCATATTCACCGGATCCAAAACAATGATCGCATCATCGGCCATACGCAGGCTTGAGGCTGCATCAATCCAGTAGCCATTCCAACCCGCTGCGCGCAATTTAGGGAAAATCTCGTTGGTGTAGTCGCCGCCTTGGCAGGTCAAAATAATATCGCAGGTCTTCAATTCATCAACACTGTTACCGTCATGCAATACGCCATCCGACTTCGCAATCGTTGGTGCTGCACCGCCCGCATTGCTCGTGCTGAAAAAAACCGGTTCAAAATGTGCGAAATCATTTTCCGCCACCATGCGATCCATCAGAACCGAACCGACCATACCACGCCAACCCACTAATCCCACTCTTTGCATCATTTACTCCAATAAACACCCAATAAAATCATTAAAAATAATCAGTTAACAAATCCGTCCATATTGATTTTCTGTACGACAAACACATTCATCCGCGCTGTTTCCGCGCGTAAGAACGAATTGACCGCCGCATCATCAAAGCCATCCAGTTTAAATACCGTGGTCAAACGATAGCCAAAATTCGCATCATCAAAATACGGGTTTGCGCCCGAATTGGCCGAGCCGGTGCGAACCGCCCCAATTCGTCGCGCCGCCAAATCAAAATACAGACAACGATAACGATTGCCCGAGTTTTCGTAGCAGGCACGCGATTCGGTTTCCAGTCGCGCCATTCCGCCCAATTGGTGTAATTTTACCGCCCAATCGGCAATTCCTGAAATCAATTCGTCTGAATAAGCATATTTTGCCCAGGATTGTTGTTGATTCACACTCGGGGCTTTACCTTCAAGAACTTGGGCTTCCAAACGTTTCATTTCCAACTGTTTCACGCGTTCTTCCATACGCTGGATTTCCAATTGTTGTTGCACTTCTCTTCGCTTCTGCACTTCAATTTGCATGATTTGCGCTTCGGCTCTGCGGCGCTGTTCAGCAAATTTTTCACCGCCAGCAACATTTTCACCAATCTTGATATTCTGAACCGCTAATCGACGCTCTTCCATACGCTGAATTTCTACGCGCTGAGCCTCTAATTTCGCTTGCAGCGTTTGAGATTCTGCCCGCTGCGCAGCCAAACGCGCCTCTAACTGTTGAACATCCGGCGTCGGCACAGTCACTTGTGGCGTTTGCGCCGTTTGTTCTCTGGTTGTTTCGCTGTCACGAGCTTGAGCGGCGAGACGTTCCGATTCAAGTCGTTGCGCCTCTAATTTTTTCTGCGCTTCTAGCAGTTGTGCTTCCAATTGAGCGGTTTCGCGTTTTTGCGCTTCCAAGCGTTGGGCCTCTTGACG
This sequence comes from uncultured Hydromonas sp., assembly GCA_964502825.1. GTDB lineage: Bacteria > Pseudomonadota > Gammaproteobacteria > Burkholderiales > Burkholderiaceae > CTSOIL-112. The sequence continues at coordinate 7,827 of CAZCYS010000021.1, forward strand.
CAAAAGTTCTTGTCGCTGCGCTTCCAAGCGCTCTGCTTCTCTTTGCTGAGCTGCTTGTTGTTCGGCTTTCAGGCGCTCGGCTTCCGCTCGTTGCTCTTGTAGCTTTCTCTGCGCTTCCTGTAGCTGTGCATTGAGCTGATCCGTCGCACGCTTTTGAGCCTCCAGCGATTGCGTATCAACCTGCTGAACCTGCAATTTATGTTGCGTATCCTGAAGCTGTTGCTCTAATTTGGCCACTTCTTGTCGCTGGGCTTCTAAACGCTGAGCTTCTTGGCGCAACAGTTCCTGTCTCTGAGCTTCCAAACGCTGCGTCTCTGTTTGGCGCGTTGCTTGCTGCTCGGCTTTCAAACGTTCGGCTTCTGCCCGTTGCTCTTCCAGTTTTTTCTGCGCTTCGGCCAAACGCGCGTTCAACTGTTCGGTTTCACGCTTTTGCGCTTCAAGCGATTGAGCATCCACTTGCTGAGCCTGTAATTTGCGTTGCGTCTCTTGCAATTGTTGTTCCAAATTGGCCACGGATAGACGCTGAGCTTCTAATCGTTGCGCCTCCTGCTGCTGTGCGGCCAATCGTTGATTTTGAATCTCTGCTTCTCGCTGCTGAATGGCCAGACGTTCGGCTTTCAGACGCTCCGCTTCTGCACGCTGTTCTTCCAATGTTTTTTGCGCCTCAGCCAACTGTGCGTTGAGCTGTTCCGTTTCACGTTTTTGGACTTCGAGCGATTGTGCGCTCACCTGCTGTACTTGCAATTTGCGTTGTGTTTCTTGCAGCTGCTGTTCCAATTGAGCAACCGATTGGCGTTGTTCTTCCAAACGCTGCGCTTCTTGCTGCTGCGCGATCAAACGCTGATTTTGAACCTCGGCTTCGCGTTGTTGTACCGCCAAACGTTCAGCTTTTAAACGCTCAGCCTCAAGGCGCTGCTCTTCCAATTTTTTCTGAGCTTCAGCCAAACGTGCGTTCAACTGCTCGGTTTCGCGTTTCTGTGCTTCGAGCGTTTGTGCATCCACTTGCTGTGCTTGCAGCTTGCTCTGCGTATCTTTGAGCTGTTGTTCCAGTTGAGCAACCGCCTGACTTTGCGCTTCCAAGCGCTGCGCTTCTTGCTGCTGTGCGGTCAAACGCTGATTTTGAATCTCGGCTTCACGCTGTTGTACGGCAAGGCGCTCGGCTTTCAAACGCTCGGCTTCCGCACGCTGTTCTTCCAGTTTTTTCTGGGCTTGTGCTAACTGAGCGTTCAATTGATCGGTCTCACGCTTTTGTGCTTCGAGCGTTTGTGCGTCCACTTGCTGCGCTTGCAGTTTGTTCTGTGTATCCTTGAGCTGTTGCTCCAGCTGGGCAACTGCCTGACTTTGCGCTTCCAAGCGCTGCGCTTCTTGCTGTTGTGCAGTCAAACGCTGATTTTGAATCTCGGCTTCACGCTGCTGTGCTGCCAAACGTTCAGATTTCAGACGTTCGGCTTCCACTCGCTGTTCTTCCAGTTTTTTCTGCGCTTGCGCCAACTGAGCATTGAGCTGATCGGTTTCACGTTTTTGCGCTTCAAGCGATTGCGCATCCACCTGCTGCCCCTGCAGCTTGCGTTGCGCTTCCTGTAACTGTGCAGTCAACTGCTCTACCGCTTGTTGTTGGCCTTCTAAACGTTGGGCTTCGAGCTTTTGCGCTTGCGTTTCCGTATCTTTGTCACGCGCATTCAGCCGCTCGGTTTCTAACTTTTGCATGGCCAAGCGCTGCTCTTCCAGCTTTCTCTGTGCTGCTTGTAACTGGGCATTGAGTTGTTCGGTCTCTTGCCTTTGCGCTTGTAAACGCTCAGATTCGGTTTTTTGCGCTTCTAAACGCTGGATTTCCAGTTTTTGTTGCGCTTCCTGCAGTTGTTTTTCCAACTGCGCCACTGCTTGTTGCTGGCTTTCTAAACGTTGATTTTCTTGCGCTTGAGTTTCTTGACGCTGAGGGTCAGAGGCTTCGCTCGCGCGCTTTTGCAGCTCGAATCGTTCTGATTCGAGTTTTTGCATCGCAATACGCTGCTCTTCCAATTTTTTCTGTGCTTCGGATAGCTGTGCACTTAATCGGGCTGTTTCTGCATTTTGTTGCTCAATGCGTCGTGCATCAGCAACCGAGGTGGCCGGTGTTCCTGACGCTTTAGGATTGCGCAGGGCTTGTTGTTTTTGTTCTTGCAGCTGATCTTCCAACTGTTGCATCTCCAGACGACGAGCCTGAAGTTGTTCCTCTAAACGCTGTGCTTCCAAACGTTGCGCTTGCAGCTTTTCATCTTCTTCTAATAGTAATCGAGCATTACGCGCGCGCTCTTGGTCCGCGACCGAGCTAATGCCTCCCGGACCCGAACCTGTACGAAGGGAAAATTCGGGGACTTTGATGGACGCTGGGATGGGAACGGGGATCATACATCCCGTCGTCCCCAAGGCCAATGGTAGAACCCCTAATAATGCTAAATATTGCTTCAATCGCACGATCTGCTTTGCTCCACCATTTGATTGTTTCATTGATTAAGCGACAATGCCGCCAAAACCGCATCACCCATCTCGACCGTACTGACTTTACGACCACCTTCGGTCATGATGTCACCGGTGCGATAGCCTTGTGCCAATACCGCACGCACAGCGGCATCAACGCGATCAGCAGCCTGTGTTTGACCCAAGCTGTGGCGCAACATCATGGCGATGGACAAGATCATTGCCAATGGATTGGCCAGATTTTTGCCCGCGATATCCGGTGCAGAGCCATGAATCGGTTCGTACAGGCCTTTGCCATTCGCATCCAATGAGGCGGACGGCAGCATACCGATCGATCCGGTCAACATGGACGCTGCGTCGGACAGAATGTCGCCAAAGATATTGCCGGTAACCATCACGTCAAACTGTTTCGGATTGCGAATCAGCTGCATGGCGGCGTTGTCCACCAACATGTGGCTCAGTTCAACGTCGGGATATTCCGCTGATACTTCGATCATGACGTCACGCCACAATTGGGTGCTTTCCAACACGTTCATTTTGTCCACCGAGCACAGTTTTTTGCTGCGTTTTTGTGCGGTTTTGAATGCGCTGTGGGCGATACGGCGAATTTCGGATTCGCTGTAAATCATGGTGTTAAAACCAACGCGTTCGCCATTGCGCACTTCAATACCACGCGGCTCGCCAAAGTAAATATCGCCGACCAATTCACGCACGATGATGATGTCCAAGCCGGACACCACTTCGGGTTTCAGGGTGGATGCAGCGACCAACTCAGGGTAAACCAGCGCCGGACGCAGATTAGAAAATACATTCATCGCCTTGCGAATCGCCAACAAACCGCGCTCAGGGCGTTGTTCGCGTGGCAGCACGTCGTATTGCGGGCCGCCAACAGCGGCGAGTAACACCGCATCTGCCGCCAATGCTTTATCCAAAGTCTCTTGCGGCAACGGTACGCCGGTTGCATCCACCGCACAGCCGCCAATCAGCGCGCTATCCCAGCTAATGTCCAAGCCATCGGCTTTGAGTTGTTCCAATACGCGCACGCCTTGCGCCATGATTTCCGGACCGATGCCATCACCGGGGAGTAATAAAATCTGCTGAGTCATTTTGAACCGAACCTTAATTGAATTAACTATTGAACTATTACTAACTATTGAATCGTCTCACACAAGCGACACCCGTTTATGAGGTCAGCTTGTTTGAATTTAAGCGCGCATTCGCCAACCACGGATATTTCATCAAGTGCTGATTTTCAAAAGCGCGAATTTCATCGGCGTGGCGCAAGGTCAAACCGATGTCGTCAAACCCATTAACCAAGCAGTATTTACGAAACTCGCTGATGTCGAATTTAAATACCGAGTCACCCGCACGCACGGTTTGTTCAGGTAAATCAATGGTGACTTCAAAGCCCACATGGGCTTTGGTCATATCGAATAGTTGATCGACTTCTTTTTCTTTTAAAACAATGGGTAACAAGCCATTTTTATAGCAATTATTGAAGAAAATATCAGCAAATGATGGTGCAATCACCGCACGAAAACCGTACTGTTGCAATGCCCATGGCGCGTGTTCACGCGAAGAACCACAACCGAAATTATCACGAGCGAGCAATACGCTGGCACCTTGGTAACGTGCTTGGTTCAAAACAAAATCGGGATTGAGCGGGCGTTTGGAGTTATCCTGACCGGGTTGTCCCACGTCCATATAGCGCCACTCATCAAACAGGTTTTCACCAAAGCCGGTACGCGCAATCGATTTTAAAAACTGTTTGGGGATAATCGCATCGGTATCGACGTTTTCTCGATCCAGCGGCACGATCAGGCCGGTGTGTAAGGTAAATTGATCCATGGGTTTTCCAAAAAACGGAGGTGAAATGCTGAGATGCTGCTCAGATAATTAGGTAATACAAATGCTGCGGCTCAGACCACTGAGCCACAGCCAAGTTGATATACATTCAATCAAAAATTTATTGATTGGCAGGTACTTTCTCTTGAATCCAAACACCTGCGGCGGCGGTATCCTTACCCACGCCATTCACTGTACCACGAACAGTATTGCACGCGGTCAAAACCATTAAACTCATTGCCAATAAAGCGAATAATTTACGCATTATGAGATCTCCTACGGTTAAAAATTCAGATAAGTAATCAATATTGTTGTACTGGTTGCTGCTCTACAGGCTGCTGCGCGTATGGCTGATTTTGATCCGCCGGTACTTTCTCTTGAATCCAAGTGCCAGCCGCCGCGGTATCTTTACCTATGCCATGAACTGCCCCACGGAATGTATGACAAGCCGACAACAGCATCACAGAAGCCAAAGCCAAAACTAATAATTTACGCATCATTACCCCCTATTGAATGTTTTATTCGATTCAAATCACGCCAAAGCGCGGACATCCACAAAGTGCCCTTCGATCGCAGCCGCAGCCGCCATCGCCGGACTGACCAGATGCGTGCGTCCACCCGCACCTTGTCGTCCTTCGAAATTACGATTGGAAGTGGAAGCACAACGCTCACCCGCTTCCAAACGATCGGCATTCATCGCCAAACACATGGAGCAACCCGGCTCACGCCATTCAAACCCCGCGTTTTTGAAAATCACGTCCAAACCTTCGGCCTCGGCCTGCTGTTTCACCAAACCCGAACCCGGCACAACCAATGCCTGTTTGACATTGCCCGCCACCTTCTTACCCAAGCGTTTGACCACCCACGCGGCGGAACGCATGTCTTCAATACGGCTGTTGGTACACGAGCCGATAAACACCTTGTCCACCTTGATCGAGTTGATCGGCGTGCGCGGAGCCAAGGCCATATACTGCAAAGCACGCTCCATCGCATCACGCTTGACCGGATCTTTTTCCAACTCAGGATCAGGTACCGACTCGTCAACCGCCACCACCATCTCGGGTGAAGTACCCCAAGTCACTTGCGGCTTCAACTGCTCGGCCTGCAATTTAACCACACGGTCAAATGACGCGCCGGCATCGGACACCAGTGTGCGCCAGAATTTTTCTGCCACTTCAAACTCCGCGCCTTGCGGTGCGTAAGTGCGACCTTTCATGTAATTGATGGTGACATCATCGACCGCGACCAAGCCTGCACGCGCGCCAGCTTCAATCGCCATATTACACATGGTCATGCGCCCTTCCATCGACAGGCTGCGAATGGCCGAACCGGCAAACTCGATGGTATAACCTGTGCCACCCGCCGTGCCGATTTCGCCAATAACCGCCAACACAATGTCTTTCGCGGTACAACCGACAGGTAATGCGCCATCCACCTGAACCAGCATATTTTTGGCCTTTTTCATCATCATCGATTGCGTCGCCAACACATGCTCCACCTCGGACGTACCGATACCGAAGGCCAATGCGCCCATCGCGCCATGCGTCGAGGTATGCGAGTCACCGCAAACAATCGTCATACCCGGCAAGGTCGCGCCTTGCTCAGGGCCGATGACGTGTACGATGCCTTGGCGAATGTCGTTGATTTTGAACTCGGTGATACCGAAGGCATCGCAGTTTTTGTCCAAAGTCTCGACTTGCAGGCGCGACACGGGGTCGGTGATGCCCGCATTGCCTTGCGAACGCTCGGTCGTCGGCACGTTGTGGTCACACACCGCCAGATTGGCATTGATGCGCCACACGGGACGGTTGTGAATCGTCAAGCCTTCAAATGCCTGCGGGCTGGTCACCTCGTGCAAAAGCTGGCGATCAATGTAAATCAGCGCCATGCCGTCCTGCTCCTGACGAATCACGTGCATGTCCCAAAGTTTGTCGTATAAAGTCTGTGCCATAAACAATCTATCTGCTGTCAAAAATAAAATCGATCAATGCGGGTCAAAATAAACTTATTTCTTCACTGCGGCGTTGTACAGCGGACGTACTTTCGCTGCATTGGCCTGCAACATCGCTTGGCGATTAGCCGGATCAGGGTGCGAGCTGAGGAATTCAATCGTGCCGCCGGTATTGGCCGCCTGCATTTTGTTCCACAAAGTCACCGCCGCATCCGGGTTGTAGCCCGCGCGTGCAGCCAACTCCATACCGAGCAAATCGGCTTCGGTTTCGTGCGTGCGGCTAAATGGCAAGTTAAAGCCAATATCCGCGGTCAAACCGGTGATTTGGCTGGCATTGGAAATACCGTAGGCTTCGCCCACTGCGCCCAACACACCCGCAATAATGCCGGTGGTCTGCTGACGCGACACCTGCTCGCGTGAGTGCTCGCGCAGCGCGTGCGCCATTTCGTGTCCCATGACCTGCGCAATTTCAGCGTCGCTCAGTTTCAATTGGTCAATCAAACCGCTGTAAATCACCATTTTACCATGCGGCATACACCACGCATTCATTTCATCCAAGGTGATCACATGAATTTCCCACGGCCAGGTTTTCGCATCAGCGCGAATCGCCGGGGTTTTCGCAATCAGGTTATTGGTGATGCGTTTGACGCGCGCCACCATCGCAGGGTTGGTGTCCAGCACTCTTTTCGCGCGCGCTTCGGCCAGCACTTGAGAGTAGGCTTTGCTCGCTTCAGCATTGATCGCTTCGCTCGATACAGAGAATTTTTGCTGACGGTTCACGCCAACGGTATTGTCTTTGGTGGTTTCTTGCGGTGTGCCACAGCCGGTCAAGCTCGTCGCCGCAACGGCCAATGCCAATAGTGATTTTTTCCAATGACGCATAATTATTTCTCTCCTAACAATGATAGTTTCGGGGTTGTCACCGATACATCGGCATTTTGTGCGCGGTGCAACAGCGCGTGATCCATCAAAACCAAGGCCAGCATCGCCTCTAAAATCGGGGTGGCGCGAATCCCAACGCACGGGTCGTGCCGCCCAAAAGTCTCCACCGTCGCCGCTTCGCCATGCACATCCATCGACTCGCGTGGCAGGCGAATACTCGAAGTCGGCTTAATCGCCACATGCACCTCAATCGGCTGTCCCGACGAAATACCGCCGAGAATACCACCGGCGTGATTCGTCTGAAAACCCGACGGGGGCATTGCATCGCCATGATACGAGCCTTTTTGGCGCACGACCTCAAACCCGTCGCCGATTTCCACGCCTTTGACCGCATTCACGCCCATCATGGCGTAGGCAATATCAGCGTCCAATTTATCAAACAGCGGCGCGCCCAAACCGACCGGCACATGGCGCGCCTGCACCAACAAACGCGCGCCGACCGAATCACCCGCACGGCGCAAATTGTCCATATACGCTTCCAACTCAGGCACAATCGCATCGTCCGCCGCATAGAAAGGATTAACACCCGTGAGCGACCAATCGTTGACGGGAATCTCAATCTCGCCCAATGCGGTCATGCAGCCGCGAATCTCCGTGCCGAACTGCTCGCGCAACCATTTTTTCGCCACCGCGCCCGCCGCCACCATCGGCGCGGTCAAACGTGCAGAGGAGCGGCCGCCGCCACGATAGTCGCGGATGCCGTATTTATGCCAATAGGTATAATCAGCGTGTCCTGGGCGAAACTGTACGGCGATGTTGCCATAGTCCGAACTGCGTTGATCTTGATTGCGAATCAGCAAGGCGATCGGCGTCCCCGTGGTTTTGCCCTCAAACACACCCGACAAAATCTCCACCTGATCAGGCTCTTGGCGCTGCGTGACATGGCGCGACGTCCCCGGACGGCGGCGATCCAGCTCCGGCTGAATGTCCTCAACCGACAAGGCCATGCCCGGAGGACAGCCGTCAATCACGCAACCAATCGCTGGTCCGTGCGACTCGCCAAAATTGGTGACGCAAAAAATTTGTCCGAAGGTGCTTCCTGCCATTTGGCTAACCTCTTGAATCCATTAAAAATTTCATATTTGTTGAACGCGTATCCACAGACTGACTCAGTTGTGTTGTACCCCTCGACCGTTTACGGAAAAGGGGCGATGGACTGGGTCAACAGCCCTATATGTGCAGATTAGCGCAGATTAGCGCGTATTGTAGCGGTTTTAGCCTGATTGCGCCACATTCTAC
>CAZCYS010000022.1:0-4743 GCA_964502825.1 uncultured Hydromonas sp.
CTTATACCTACACAGGCGGTCCGATTACTGCAGATATTTCTGATGGTGGGCAATTCTATTATTCTGACAATGACAGTGGTGGCAGTACATCAACAGGCTTTAATCCATTGATTTTAAACTTGCCTGATTTATTGCCAACAATCGCGGCCTCTGCGGTTAGTGTGTCTGAAGAAGGTTTAAGCAATGGTATTGCTGACACTATTGGCACAACGGATACGACAGACTCGGCAACAGCGTCGGGAACGATGGCCGTAACAAATGCAACATCTGTTGTGTTTGACACGACCGGCCAACCGACTACGATTGGTGGAACAGCGGTTACTTGGTCAGGCGCTGGTACGAATACGCTTGTGGCGAAAGACAGTACAGGAGCCACTGTATTAACGGCGACTATTAATAATACTGGGGCTTATACAGTCACTTTGAATAAAGCCATTTCGCATCCGATTGCAGGCTCAACACCTGAAACAGCAGAGGATGTGGCCAGCATTGTTCTGAAAGTAAAAGCTGATGACAATAATCCATCCACAGCAGCGGCAGTAGCTGACTTGACAGTGAGTATTGAAGATGACATGCCTGCTGTTGCACAAGGGACTCAGAACGTTGCATTTAAGTCAAGTGATACAAATCTGGCCTTTATTCTGGATCTTTCTTATAGTATGAGACAGGTTGATGCTGGAACGGGTAAATCTAAATTCCAGTTATTACAAGAAGCGGTAGTGAACCTGATTAACACTTACGAAAATCTAGGTGAGGTGCGTGTACAGTTTACGACGTTTGGCGATGATGGCGGATATCAGAATTATTGGATGACTGCCTCTGAAGCTATCGCCTTTGTTACTACGCTTACCTACAATAATGGTGAGACTAACTATGATGCTGCTTTGGCAAGTGCAATGGAAGGATTTGCAAGCCCTGGTAAGTTAACGGGTGCGCAGAATTTGGCTTATTTCTTAACAGATGGCGCGCCAAATCGAGGTCAAGGCAGTGAATCCACATTCACTGGTACGATCAACTCTGGTACAACTGATTCGGGTATTCAGCTAGGAGAAGAAGCTCTATGGCAAAACTTCTTGACTGCTAATCAGATCAATGCTTTTGCATTTGGTATGGGGTCACTTGTTGTCTCGGCAACTCAAGCTAATCTTGATCCGATTGCTTACAATGGGGTAACCGCCACAAATACTTCGGGTGTGGTTGTTACAGATTTAAGCCAATTAAGCACATTGTTACAAAATACAGTAACAACTTCATCGCAAACCTTTAACTTATTGAAAGGCTCTGATTCAAACAGTACTACTTATGGTTTTGGTGCAGATGGCGGTTATATTGCGGATGTCGTCATTGATGGAACGACATATAAGTTTAATGCCTCGATCCGCACCTTGACAGTGACAGGGACGGATCGTAAGACCTCTTATGATTCAGCAACGGGGGTGCTGACCGTTACGACTTTGAAGGGTGGCGTATTGTCGGTTGATTTTGATACCGGTGATTACACCTATAAGCCAACCAGTGCATCAGCCAACTATCAAGAACAGGTAAGCTTCTCAGTGATTGATAAAGATGGCGATACAGTCGCTGGCAATCAAACGTTGGATGTTTATCGTTTGAAAGCAAATAGCGATAAGGTGTTGACCAATGATGTTGACGGCGCGGTGGTGATTCCGGCAGCAGTGCTATTGGCTAATGATGTGCTGAGTGGGACATCGGCTTCTATTAGCTCGACAACTGCGATTGTTGGGGGATCGGTCAGCGGAACTAGTGCGATCACTGTTGGTTTATCGGGATCACAGACCCGCGCAACGCCAACCATCGTAGAGAACGCGATAGATGCGGGCTATCCTACTAATCAAGCTGAGACCTTTAATATTAATGGCACAGCGGCTAAAGCAGAGGATTTTACAGATCGTCGTCTGTGGGGTATTAGTTCAACGGGTGTGGCTACTTTGCAGTTCAGTGGACTCGCAGATAATTACAATTCTACCTATCGTGACAGTGATTGGATGAAAGTGTATTTAAATGTGGGTGATACATTGTCAGTTGACTTGAACGGCGCTACAGGTGTTACAGGTACCATTTATAGCTCGAATGGTACAACGTCTGTGGCCAGTATTACCATTGCCACGAATGGTACTTATACGGCAACAACCGCCGGAGAATACTATATCGAGGTTAAAGGGTTTTATGATAATAGCGCATATACGGCAGATCTGAGTATTACACCAAATAGCTCGACCAAGTATGCTGAGTTTAACTATGTTTTGAGCGAAGGTGGTTTGACCGATAATGCATTTGTTCAAGTGACTACTGCCTCTGGAACCACAATCACTGGTACTGCTGCGAATGAAACATTGATTGGTACTGATAATGAGGCCGACATTTTGAACGGTGGTGCAGGCAACGATGTGTTGTATGGTGGAACGGGCAATGATACCTTGACGGGTGGAGCAGGCGCAGATAAATTCGTGTTTGCTTCGGCGCTGAACTCGTTAACCAACGTTGATACCATTACTGATTTTGTTTCAGGTACGGATAAATTGGTTTTGGATGACAGTGTTTTTGCTGGTCTCACGGCAGGTTCAGATCTGACCAATTTTGTTTCAAGCAGTAATCCTGCGGCAACATCAGCAGCGGCAACAGTTTTGTACAATACATCCACAGGTGCGTTGTACTATGATGCCGATGGCAACGGAGCTGGCGCAGCCGTTCAGTTTGCGACTTTGAGCGGTCATCCGACATTGCTCGCTACTGACTTTATTATTTTGTAGTATTAAAAAGGTGTGGGGCTTATTGCCCTGCACCTTTTTGTTTTTTGATTCAATGCGGTGTAAGTGGCTTTGATATCGTCAATTGATGATGGTGATTTGACAATTTTTAATAGGAGAAGCTAATGGGAGCGTCTTTATCCAATATCCAGCTTGATAAAGAGTATTTGTTACAAGCTGAAAATACAGAAATTAATCTGGTGGCGCTGTCATCAGTCTTTGCTTTGCCATCCATTACGATTGATGATGTAGATGGTAGTGCTTCCAGTGCTGCTATTTCCGTGGTTGAGGCATCTCAAGATACGGTGACAGGCACATTCCGTGTTCAGTCAGAGGCGGGTCTTGCTGCGGTTATGATTAATGGCATTGATATTAGTCAAGCCAGATCTGATAACGTTATCACATTCCTAACTGGATACGGTACTCTGCGCATTACGGGTTTTGAACCGTCTACTGGCGTCTTTCAATACGACTATACGGATAATGGTTTGGCAAAGGATCATTCTTATGGCAATTATTCGGTAATTGATCAGTTTGTGATCACAGTGATGGATCAAGTGGGACAAAGTGTTTCGAACACTTTGGATGTCATGATTTTGGATACCGAAGGTTCTGGTCAAGATGACTTCGGCGTTATGACCGAGGATACCAGTTCTATTTCGGGCAATGTGCTGGCGAATGATGTTTTGAGTGCGGATGCACCGCATTCGTTGACTTTTTGGAATGAAGTTAACGGTGTGGTGGTGGGCAAATGGGGTACTTTGCACGTTCAGTCTAATGGTGACTGGGTTTACCAATTGAATAAAGACTTACCCCAAGTTCAAGGCTTAAAAGATAATCAGGCATTGAATGAAGAGTTTCGCTATTTACTCGTCGATGCAGACGACGACCAGATTTTGCGCTCCTTGTTCGTTAAAATTGAGGGAGTTACCGATGCCGATCCAGTTATTTTCATTCCTGATTCGAGCAATACAGTAGGTGCCGTTGACTTGATTTTAACCGAGGGTTCGGGCACTCAAGTTCAAAGTTATTTTACGGTTCAAGCGGACGCGGGAATTAAAAAACTGACATTTTTGGATATCGAAATTACGGATAGCGTGAATACAACGCCACTAACTATTGGCACATCCAAAGGCATGTTGGTCATTTATTCCTACGATATGGCGAAGGGCAAGATCAGCTTCACTTATACCGAAGGGATGCGCGCTCACAATCACAATGCCAATGATGACAATATTTTTGATCAATTCATGATCAGCTTGACTGATAATGAAGGCAAAGTTACCAATAAGCCACTGACTGTTTGGATTGCCGATACAGAACCCAATGCAAACAATGACGTGGCCAATATGACCAGTGATCAGAGCGCCATCTCAGGAAACGTCATTGCCAACGATTTTGCTGGAGCGGACGCACTGGCTGGCGTGGTATTTAATGGAGCAATTGCAGGTGCTCAAGCTGGAACCAAAGTGGTTCAGGGAAAATATGGTTTGTTAATCTTTTCAGAGGCCACAGGTGAGTGGACCTACGAACTGGATCAAAATAATCCTGCCTTGACACAGTTACCTCTTGGCAGTGTTATCACCGAAAACTTCATTTATGGTTTAAAAGATGCAGATGGTGATGCTTCATATGCTGCTTTGGATATCTCAGTCAAAACTGTAGACACCACAGCGCCGAGCGTGATTCTGAGTATGAGCGACCAAGCGCTGAAATTGGGTGAAACCGCTGTGGTGACTTTCAGCTTCAGCGAAATGGTCACCGGCTTTGATTTGCGTGATGTCACGGTCGAGAACGGCACGTTGAGCAACTTACAAACCGCAGATGGCGGCAAAACCTGGACAGCGACATTCATCGCCACGGCCAATGTAGATGACGCCAGCAACACCATCAGCGTCAAAGATGGCTCCTACACCGATTTGGCAGGCAATGTTGGTACGGGCAATTTCATCAACTACGCGATTGATAATGTTGC
>CAZCYS010000022.1:4843-16192 GCA_964502825.1 uncultured Hydromonas sp.
TGGCAGGCAATGTTGGTACGGGCAATTTCATCAACTACGCGATTGATAATGTTGCGCCGAGCGTGATTCTGAGTATGAGCGACCAAGCGCTGAAATTGGGTGAAACCGCTGTGGTGACTTTCAGCTTCAGCGAAATGGTCACCGGCTTTGATTTGCGTGATGTCACGGTCGAGAACGGCACGTTGAGCAACTTACAAACCGCAGATGGCGGCAAAACCTGGACAGCGACATTCATCGCCACGGCCAATGTAGATGACGCCAGCAACACCATCAGCGTCAAAGATGGCTCCTACACTGACTTGGCAGGCAATGTGGGTACGGGCAATTTCATCAACTACGCGATTGATAATGTTGCGCCGAGCGTGGTGCTCAGCATGAGCGACCAAGCGCTGAAATTGGGTGAAACCGCTGTGGTGACTTTCAGCTTCAGCGAAATGGTCACCGGCTTTGATTTGCGTGATGTCACGGTCGAGAACGGCACGTTGAGCAACTTACAAACCGCAGATGGCGGCAAAACCTGGACAGCGACATTCATCGCCACGGCCAATGTAGATGACGCCAGCAACACCATCAGCGTCAAAGATGGCTCCTACACCGATTTGGCAGGCAATGTTGGTACGGGCAATTTCATTAACTACGCGATTGATAATGTTGCGCCGAATAGTGGTACAACGGCGATTATGGTGGATAACATCACGGCAGATAATGTGGTGAATGGCAAAGAGGCTAAAGAAAATGTTTTAGTGACAGGTAAAGTTTCAGGTGAGTTCCAGGTGGGCGATGTTGTGACATTGGTACTCAATGGCAATCGTTATCTGACGCAAGTGCTTAATACCGCTGGCGACTACTCTACTTTTGTTAAAGGGTCTGATTTGGTCGCAGATAGTGACCATACCTTGGATGCCAGTGTCGCGGCACATGATGCAGCAGGCAATGTCGGTATTGTCGGCACCCAGAAAGCGTATGGTATTGATGTGTCTGTCGATCCAGCTTTGTTGGTTTTAAATAACTTCTACGATAGTTTCAACCCTTATGTGGCCGGTACTTCAAGTGATATGTTGTCCAATGATCGCAACTATGATTTGTCGGTTATTGGTTTGGAAGTCGGTGGTTTTGCACAATACCAATTATGGAATGGTTTCTCTTGGGTTAATACCACATCCGCGCAGATAAATATGGCAGACGGCCCTTATCAATACCGTGCTGTGGTAACGGATGCGTATGGCAATGATCCTTATATTACACAGACGATTACCTTAGAGGTTGATGCGACAGCACCGGCAATGCCTACGGGTGTTGCATTGACTGATCGAGTTCTGAGCGGGACTGCTGAGGCTGGAACCACAGTAATTGTTAGCGATGGTGATCGTGTTATTGCAACAACCACTGCGCAAGCCAATGGCCAATTTAGCGTTACCTTGAGCACCATGCCAAGCCGCGCGGGATTGTCAGTTACCTCTATGGATTTGGCTGGTAATGAGTCGGTGCCTGCGGTTCCGGGTTATCACTATCGTGTTTGGACCGTGGCGTCCAGCTGGACCAATACAGAAGGTCCGTTGGCTTATCGTCCAAATTATTGTTCCTATAATGTGTACGAGCCTTATCGCACTTCTTCGGGTAATGACTGGATTGAAATTGGCAATGGCCCGCAGCGCAATTGGTGTTATCCAGAACAGGGCAGTATTTGGTCTTACTACTGTAATACCGTGACTCTTATTGCAATGGGAGCGGGTAATGATCGTTTAGATACAGGTGTAAGCGGTGGCAAGGGCAGTATGTATAGCAACACTCAAGTTGATATGGGCACGGGTGATGATGTGTTCAATCTGAAGGGTGATATGTACGGCAATAGTCAAGTAGCCATGGGCGATGGTGATGATGTATTTAATGTCGGCCAAAGCATCCGCGATAGCTCTAAAGTCAACCTGGGTAATGGCAATGATGTTTTGCGTGTCGGTGGCTATGTTGAAGATTGCGCCGTGGTTAACGCGGGCGAAGGTGATAACGTAGTCACCGTTGGTGGAGTCATCGATAATGCCAAGATCACATTTGGCTCGGGCAATGATCAATTGACCGTAACGGGTGAGTTTAATGGCTGTGACGCAACAGCGAGCATGGGTGCTGGTGATGATATATTGACATTCACAGGCAAGAAAGTTGTCGGTCAGTTGGAAGGCGGTAGTGGTTTTGATACGCTGGTGCTTGACTATACGGCTGATAATTCGCTGGTAAATTCATGTGTCAACGTTACCAATTTGTCCTCCGCTAATTTTACCGGTTTTGAACTCATCAAGATGGAAGGTAAAAATGCTGTTGATATTCGCTATTGTGATTTAGCTGCAGATACTTCGCGAACAGGCGCATTGTTTATTCAAGGCGGCAGAGATAGCAAAGTGGATCTTGGTGGTAATAATTGGAATTCTGACTCAACGTGGATGCGGGATTTGACTGATAGCAGCGGTTGGCGAATGGAGTCATGGAGAAAATGCGGCAGCACTATTATGGATGATGTTGCTTATGACATATATCGCCATAGTGCAGGGGGATATAATTACATCAATGATGTGTATATTCAGCAGGGCATTCAAGTGATTTAAGTTTGATCATGCTGATCCCCGTGCTTTTTGCACGGGGATTTTTTATTCAATTGTTACCGATCATTTAAAATTCATGGCTTCCAGTTGAGATATCAATCAGTTGGGGGGTGATGTTCGTATCAATATGATATACATGGCTAACTGTGCCGGATTCCATTAAAATAAGTCTTTGCTTAGCGCTTGCTATCAAGGGCTTTTCTTTTTGAGGGTTTTTGTTTACTTAGGAACGTATGTCAAATTCCGATGATTTATTGGTTGTAGAAAACGACGACAGCAGTGTATTACTGGCGCAGTACGCCGAGCGTGCGTATTTGGATTACGCGGTTTCGGTGGTGAAAGGGCGCGCTTTGCCCGATGTGTCGGATGGGCAAAAGCCGGTTCAGCGGCGGATTCTCTATGCGATGCACGAAATGGGCTTGGCGGCAAATGCGAAGCCGGTCAAATCGGCGCGCGTGGTCGGTGATGTGCTGGGTAAATTTCACCCGCATGGTGACTTGTCGGCGTATGAGGCGTTGGTGCGTCTAGCGCAGGATTTTTCGCTGCGCTATCCGCTGATTGACGGGCAGGGGAACTTCGGTTCGCGCGATGGCGATGGCGCGGCGGCGATGCGTTATACCGAGGCGCGTCTGACGCCGATAGCGTCTTTGCTGCTGGATGAGTTGGACATGGGCACGGTGGATTTCGTGCCGAACTACGATGGTTCGATGGAGGAGCCGGCCTTGTTGCCGGCGCGTTTGCCATTCGTATTGCTCAATGGCGCATCGGGCATTGCTGTGGGTATGGCGACGGAAATTCCGGCGCATAATCTGAATGAAGTGGCGCAGGCGGCTGTGGCTTTGATCAAACGTCCCAATCTGCCGGATGAGGATTTGGCGGCGATTTTACCCGCGCCGGATTTCCCGGGCGGCGGTCAAATCACCAATAATTTAAACGAAATCGCGCAGATGTATGCGACGGGCAAAGGCTCGATCAAGGTGCGTGCGCGTTGGCACATCGAGGAATTGGCGCGTGGTCAATGGCAATTGGTGGTGTATGAGTTGCCGCCCAATACCTCCAGCCAAAAGGTGCTGGAGGAGATTGAGGAGCTGTCCAATCCGAAGGTGAAAACCGGCAAAAAGGCGCTGCTGCCTGAGCAACAAAACACCAAGCAATTGATTTTATCCATGCTCGACACCGTGCGCGATGAGTCGGGTAAAAACGCACCGGTGCGGCTGGTGTTTGAGCCGAAATCGAAAAATATTTCGGTGGATGAATTCAGCAATTTCTTGCTGTCCAATACGAGTTTAGAGGGATCGGTATCCCTGAATCTGGTGATGGTGGGGCGCGACGGTCGTCCGTGTCAAAAATCGCTGCGTGAGGTATTGACCGAGTGGGTCGATTTTCGTCGTGAGACGGTGACGCGTCGCACGCAGTTCCGTGTGCAAAAGGTGTCCGATCGCATTCATATCCTCGAAGGGCGCGAAATCGTCCTGCTCAATATTGACGAAGTGATTGCCATCATCCGTGAATCGGACGAGCCAAAACCGGCTTTGATCGAACGATTTGGCTTGTCCGAACGTCAAGCCGAGGATATTTTGGAAATCCGCTTGCGTCAACTGGCGCGACTGGAGGCGATCAAAATCGAGCAGGAATTGATGGGCTTGCGCGAAGAATTGATGGGCTTATATGAACTGCTCAACGACGACGGCGTGCTCAAACGTTTGCTGATCAAGGAAATCGAAGCGGATGCGAAAAAATTCGGCGATGCGCGTCGAACGTTGCTCGAAGAAGCACAAAAAGCCAGCGTCAGCGTCGCCGTCGTGGACGAACCGATCACCGTGATCGTCTCCAAAAATGGTTGGGTGCGTGCGCGTACCGGCCATCAGGTTGAGGTGGACACACTCGCGTTTAAACAGGGCGATGCCTTGCACGACTTATTCATGTGTCGCTCGGTACACAATCTATACGCGCTCGACAGCAAAGGGCGCGTGTACTCCGTACCGGTTTCGGCACTGCCGGGTGGACGCGGCGACGGCGTGCCGTTGGCGACCTTGGTCGATGTTCAGGACGGCGCGATTCTGTCGCAATACTTTGTCGGTACGGACGATACACGACTGGTGATCGCTACCGCGCAAGGCATGGGCTTTAGCTGCGTGGCGGCCGATTTACAAAGCCGTGTGCGCGCAGGCAAAGCCTTTGTCAATGTGGCCAAGGGCGATGCGATCGTCAAAATGATTGCGATGCAGGACGATGATTTGTACCTGGCGTGTTTGGCGAGCGATGGGCGCTTGCTCAACTTCAGCTTGGTTGAGTTGAAAGAACTCAACAGCGGTGGCAAAGGCGTGATCTTGATGGATATTTCCGAGCCGGTGCATTTGCAAGACGTGTTGCCGAATGATGGCGTTGCCCTGTTGGTGCAATTGCTCAATCGCAGTGGCAAAGTGCAGGAGTTGCGTTTGGCAGGAAGCAGTTTGCAGGCTTTTGTCGCCGCACGCGCGCGCAAAGGCAAGGTCATCGATGCCAAGCTCAAGCCGCAGGGTTTGAAACGTGTGGTGACGCCAAGCTTGTCGTAATGAGCCATGTTCAGCAGGTTGCTGCATCATGGCGCAATATGATGAATTTTTGCGTATAGATGGTGCAAGATGTATGGCGTTTTTGCTTGCTTTGTGAAGAATTTTTGTATATTGTTTACCTGTTGACTGAAATATGTCAATTTGATGACTATTCGATATATTAATTCAATCACACACGTAACCACACTGAAAAGTATTGCTTTTCGGCGTCGCGTTACATTCATCCACGATAGGGGAATACATGAAACAAACCACACTATTGAAATCAGCCTTCATCGTTTCCAGTGCTTTGGCGCTGATCGCTTGCGGTGGCGGCGATAAAAAGCCGGCCGATCAAGCAGCTGCCGGCGCAGCACCAGCACCGGCAGCTCCGGTTCCTGTGATTAACACCATTCAAAAAATCAAAGATAAAGGCACTGTTGTGGTCGGTCATCGCGAATCATCGATTCCACACTCTTATTTGGTGGATGGCAAACCGGTGGGTTACTCAATGGATGTCTGTGCGGCGATC
The DNA here is from genome assembly GCA_964502825.1 of uncultured Hydromonas sp. Lineage (GTDB taxonomy): Bacteria > Pseudomonadota > Gammaproteobacteria > Burkholderiales > Burkholderiaceae > CTSOIL-112. The sequence continues at coordinate 10,504 of CAZCYS010000022.1, forward strand.
GTGGATACCTTGAAAAAAGATTTGAATTTGCCGAATCTGAAAGTGGAATACAAGGCGGTGACTTCATCAACTCGTATTCCTGAAATTCAAGCTGGCAATATTGACATGGAATGCGGTACAACCACGAACAGCGTCAAACGCCAAGAGCAAGCTGCGTTCTCTGTGAACCACTATGTGACTGAAGTGCGTATGGTGGTGAAAAAAGGTTCTAACATCAAATCCATCGCCGATTTGAACGGTAAAGCGGTTGTGACCACACAAGGTACGACTTCGGACAAATACATCAAGCAAGGCGAGCAAGCGGCGAAAGTCAACGTGACCAATGTGTTTGGTAAAGACCACGCCGATTCATTTGCACAGGTAGAGGCTGGTTCTGCCGTGGCATTCTTCATGGATGACAATATTTTGGCGGGTTTGATCGCGAACTCTAAAAATCCGGCGGATTTTGAAATTGTCGGCCCGATTTTATCGGCTGAACCATACGGTATCATGCTGAACAAGGGCGATCCTGAAATGAAGAAAATCGCCGACAAAGCGGTCATGGAAATGATTAAATCCGGTGCGATGGAAAAAGCCTATAAAAAATGGTTCCAAACCGAAATTCCTTTGACCGGTGGTAAGAAAACCAACCTGAACTGGCCAATGAACGAAGGTATGAAAAAAGCTTTGGCCGAACCGTCTGACAAAGGTATTTAATCGATCGTTTTGGATTGATTGTTGTTTCTTGAAATAAGGCGCATGAGTTGATGAACTGAATGCGTCTTATTTTTTCATCTTTTTTCGGAGGTCATAATGGCTCAATTGGATTGGGGCGTTTTTTGTTCACCGAGTACCGAATACGTTGACAAGGTCGGCTGGATTGAATCCATTTGCCAATCGGTAGGTGCGCGCAGTTACAGCGCGGCAGCTGAAGAGGTCACGTGGCTGCAAATGATGTTCACCGGCTTGAAGTGGCATTTCGTGGTGTTTTTCGGTGCGCTGATTTTGGCGCTGATACTCGGCTCTTTACTCGGGGTGTTGCGCACGACACCGAATAAGTGGTTGTCACGCTTGGGCAATGCGTATGTGGAGTTGTTTCGCAATGTACCATTGGTGATTCAGTACTTTTTCTGGTTGTTGGTGTTCCCTAATTTTCTGCCGTCTACGTTTTCAGCGGATTCAAACGCGGATGTCAGCGGTTTGTGGTATCGACAAATCGCCGCTGCCTCGCCGTGGGTGATGGGGATTTTGGGTTTGGGTATGTATCATGCCGCGCGCGTGTCGGAGCAGGTACGGGCGGGGATTCAGACTGTGTCGACGGGTCAGTGGAATGCAGGTTTTGCCTTGGGTTTAACCCGTGCGCAGATTTACCGCTACACCGTTTTGCCACAGGCGTTTCGCATCGTTTGGCCGACTTTGACTTCAGAGGTCATGAATTTGTTTAAAAATGCGTCCGTGGCCTTTGTAGTCAGCGTGGCGAATTTTTATGCGCAAACCAAAACCATGATTGAGCTGACATCGCAGGATATGGTGATCCTGACGGTGACCACGTTCATTTATTTGTTCTTTACCTACGCGATTAAAGCGCTGATGGTGTGGATGGAAGGTCGTATTCGCATCCCCGGTATGATTACGGGAGGTAAATAATGAACTTTGATTATGGGGTTTTGTTCACAACCGAGGCTTTGACGCTGTTGTCCAAAGGTCTGTGGTTTACCTTGCAGGTGACGGTATTGGCGCTGATCGGCGGCATGTTGATCGGTACGCCGCTGGCGATGATGCGCTTGTCATCCAATCGGATTTTGTCCGGTTTTGCAAAGCTGTATGTGGATTTTTTCCGTGGTTTGCCTTTGGTGCAAGTATTGTTGATTTTCTATTTTTTGCTACCGAAAATTTGGGCGACGATTACCGGTGCGGATTATGTGACACCATTGGGTGCGCTGTATGCGGCGGTGATTACCTATGCGATTTTTGAGGCGGCGTATTATTCGGAAATCATGCGTGCGGGTATTCAGAGTGTGTCCAAAGGGCAGATGAATGCAAGCTATGCGCTGGGTATGAGCTACGGTCAGACCATGGCGAGTGTGGTTTTGCCACAGGCGCTGCGCAATATGCTGCCGGTATTGCTGACACAGACGATTATTTTGTTTCAGGACATTACGTTGGTGTACGCGGTCGGCTTTAAAGATTTCTTGGGCGCAGGCAGCACCTTGGCAGGGATTAATAACCGCCCGACGGAGTTTTATCTGTTTGTCGGCGTGGTGTATTTCATCATCTGTTTTCTGCTGTCGAGCTACGTGAAACGTTTGCAAAAGAAAATTGCGATTGTTCGCTAAGATGAACATTCAATAAAGGATTTCTACAATGATTGAAATTAAAAATGTATCGAAATGGTATGGCGATTTTCAGGTTTTGACCGATTGCACGGCCACCATTCAAAAAGGTGAAGTGGTTGTGGTCTGCGGCCCATCCGGTTCGGGTAAGTCAACGCTGATTAAAACCGTGAATGCGTTAGAGCCGATTCAGAAGGGCGATATCGTGGTCAATGGCACGTCGCTCACCGATCCGAAAACCAATCTGAACCAATTGCGCTCGCATATTGGCATGGTGTTTCAGAACTTTGAGCTGTTTCCGCACATGAGCATTGAGCAAAATCTGGCGCTGGCGCAGATGAAAGTGCTCAAGCGCGGCAAAGAGGAAGCCTACGCCAAAGGCAAAAAGCTGTTGGAGCGCGTTGGCCTATCGGCGCATGCACATAAATTCCCGGGGCAATTGTCGGGCGGTCAGCAACAGCGCGTGGCGATTGCACGCGCATTGGCGATGGATCCGATTGCCATGCTGTTTGACGAGCCGACTTCGGCGCTGGATCCGGAAATGGTCAATGAAGTGTTGGACGTGATGGTTGAGTTGGCGAATGAAGGCATGACCATGATGTGCGTGACGCATGAGATGGGCTTTGCACGTAAAGTTGCGAACCGCATCATTTTCATGGATCACGGCAAAATTGTTGAAGACTGCTCGAAAGAGGAGTTCTTTGGACATCCGGAGAATCGCACCGAGCGTGCGAAACAGTTTTTGTCTAAAATTTTGGCGCATTGATCGCACAGTTGATGTGCTCAATATCTGCAAAATGCCCTCGATGTTTCGGGGGCATTTTTTCGAGGCTGATGGTACAATTTCGGCTTTCAACGATTATCTTTGGCGGTCATGATGAAACCCACTTTGCACCTCAACGCATTCAATCCCCAACCATTCGCTGCGCGACGCGCACGCTTGGCCGAAAAGATGCGCGAACTGGTGCCGTCGGGTGCATCGGTCGCCATCATTCAAACCGCGCCGGAAGTCGCGCGTAACCGCGATGCGCATTATGATTTTCGTCCGGACAGCTATTTTTATTATCTGACCGGTTTTACCGAGCCGGAAGCGGTGTTGGTCTTGCTGGTGACGGCGAATTCGACGCGCAGCATTGTGTACTGTCGTGAAAAAAATCTGGAACGTGAAATTTGGGATGGCTATCGTTTGGGGCCGGAGCAAGCCGTTGCGTATTTACAGGTGGATGAAGCGCACGATGTGGCGAATTTTGCCGATGAATTGCCGAATTGGCTGGGCAATACGCACGCCGTTTTTGCGCCGTTGGCATCGCAAACCTCATTGGATGCGTGCGTTGCTACGGCTCTGAATGCCACCCGAGCGCAGGTGCGTAGTGGCGTGGGCGCACCGGCGATTCAGCATGATTTGTATGCGATTTTGGACGAAATGCGTTTGCGCAAGGATGCGGTTGAGCAGCAGTGGTTGCATGCGGCGGGTAAAATTTCTGCATTGGGCCATATCCGTGCGATGGAAAAATGCCGCGTCGGCTGGCGCGAATTGGACTTGGAGGCGGAACTGCGTCATGAGTTCATGCGCGCCGGTGCGCAAGAGGTGGCGTATAACAGCATCGTCGCTGCGGGCGCGAATGCGTGCTGTTTGCACTATCGTGCAGGCTTGACCGAGTTGAAAGACGGCGATCTGTGCCTGATTGATGCGGGCGCTGAGTACGGCTACTACGCGGGTGACATCACGCGCACGTTCCCTGTCAATGGCAAATTCACCAAACCGCAACGTGAAATTTACGAATGTGTGCTGGCGGCACAAAGCGAAGCGATTCGCCTGACCAAAGCCGGAGTTAAATTCGACGCGCCACACAATGCGGTGGTGCGCGTTTTGACTCAAGGCTTATTGGATTTGGGTATTTTGGATAAAAATAAAGTTGGCTCGCTGGAGGACGCGATTGTGCAGAAAGCCTATCAACCGTATTTCATGCACCGTACGGGACATTGGATTGGTTTGGACGTGCACGATTGTGGTGCATACAGCGTTGGTCAAATCACCGATCCAAACGATGCGAGCAAACAACTGCCGAACTGGCGTGTGCTGGAAGCCGGCATGGCACTGACCATCGAGCCTGGACTGTATTTCCGTCCAAGTGTGGATGTACCGGAAGAGTATTGGAATATCGGCATTCGCATTGAAGACGATGCCATCGTTACCGAGCAGGGGTGCGAGCTGACCACGCGCGACGTGCCGGTTCAGGCCGATGAAATTGAGCGACTGATGCGCAAATAACAAAAACGTTTGTTGATCAATAAAATAGGGTTTGACTATGTTTAAAAAAGCGCTCAGCATTGTAATCGTTTCCACATGCATAACGGCCTGTGCCGTCGCGCCCGGCCTACCGCCTGAACAACGTCCGAATCATTGGGCGAAGCCCGTCGGCAGTGACGTGTTACGCCAAGGTCTACCCAATCTCTATCAAGTCTCCCCCGTTCTGTATCGCTCCGCACAACCCGAAGCCGAAGGGCTGCTGCTGTTGAATCAGCAATTGGCACGAGTGTATGGACTGCCCGTAGAAATCAAAACCGTGCTATCGCTACGCAATAATGCGGGCGATGCTGCGCTGGTCAAACCGACCGGAGTACACTACGAACAAATTCGCTTTAATACTTGGGACGTGCGGGACGAAGATGTCGCACAGTTTCTTAAAATCGTGCGTAATCCCGCCAACCAGCCCGTGCTCCTGCATTGCAAACACGGCTCCGACCGCACCGGTATGATGGTCGCGATTTATCGAATCGTTGAACAGGGCTGGAGCAAAGAAGACGCCATCGCAGAAATGACGCAAGGGGGATTTGGCTATCACCCCATTTGGTCCAATTTGATTCGCTATATTCAAAAGATAGACGTGGCGGCATTGAAAAAAATTTAATCGGATTTGGACTTAGAAATCATATGGCACGCTCATGATCATTGATAACACACTGTTGTTCACCAATGCTCCCTAAAATCGATTGGTAGTCAACCAAAGATAGATTAGTTTGTTAAGTTGGCATTAATGTATCTCTTTAATTTTTTCTTGATTAAAAAATTCCACTCCCAATTTAAGGTCAATTTGCTATATATTTATCAAATAAATACATAGTTAATTGGTTGTATATTTATATATTTTTATTTGAATTTTAGATGCAGGTATATTTAAAAGGTTTTTTCTCTATTAATTTTGCTATAATATACACATCAAGACATTTAATTTTTTCTGAGGCCAATCATGAATACACACGCGATTAAAAGACTGATTCTAAGTATAGTGACAATAGGTGCTTTTCTGAGTGGCTGCAGGGTAATACCCCCTAAAAGGGCGGCATCTAAAAGTAGAATCAACACAAGTCCTGCG
>CAZCYS010000023.1:0-11783 GCA_964502825.1 uncultured Hydromonas sp.
ATGGTTTGCAGGCGGCATTGGCCGTGCGCGTGGAGCGCGAGCAGGCGTTGGCCGCAGCTCGCACCGCTTTGGACGCGCTCACGCATGATTTGCGACAGTTGGACGAGGCGCGGATTTCGGCGGAGCGTGAGCTTGATCCGAAGCGCGAGGCGATCACGCAGTTGCAATTATCCGAGCAGGCCGCGCGCCTGAATCAAGAGCAATTTGCCGAGCAACTGCGCGAGGCCGAAGTGGATATCGAGCAGACCCGCGAACAACTGCGCGCTACGCTCGCCGACGGCGCGCGCGCCTCGGTGTTGCAGGCGGAAATTACCCGATTGAACAATCAAATCAATGCCTTGGGCGCGGTCAACTTGGCGGCGCTGGACGAGTTGAAAGTCGCGCAGGAGCGCCAAGGATTCCTCACCGCGCAATCGGCGGATTTGACGAACGCGATGACCACGCTGGAAGATGCGATCAAGAAAATTGATAAAGAGTCGCGCGATATGCTGATGGACACCTACAATCAGGTGAACAAAAATTTTGGTGAGCTGTTCCCAGAGTTGTTCGGCGGCGGTGAAGCGAAACTGGTTTTGACCGGCGAAGAGATTCTCGATGCGGGCGTACAGGTGATGGCGCAACCGCCGGGCAAACGCAACTCCACCATTCATTTGCTTTCGGGTGGTGAAAAGGCTTTGACCGCGACTGCGCTGGTATTCGCGCTGTTCCGCCTCAATCCTGCGCCGTTCTGTTTGCTCGATGAGGTCGATGCACCGCTGGACGATGCCAATACCGACCGCTTTGCGCAACTGGTGGCGAAAATGTCGGCGCAAACGCAGTTCCTGTTCATCTCGCACAACAAAATCACCATGGAAATCGCCGATCAATTGGTCGGTGTGACCATGCAGGAGCAGGGCGTGTCACGGATTGTTGCGGTGGATATGGAATCGGCGTTGAAATTACAGCAGAGCAGTTGAGTTAAATGCACTATTTGGAATGAATGACGAGTTATGAGTGAATTTGAACTATCGACCTTAGCGGTTTTAGCCTTGCTCCTGTTCGCCGTTGGTGCGTACAGTTACTGGCAGGTACACCGAGCGCAAAAGGCGCAGGAGGCACGCCAAGCGGAGTTGGCAGAGCTGGCAGTGGAGCCACCGAGCCAACACCGCTATCCGGCGTATGTGCCGGAGCAGGAGCCGCTGCCCGAGACGTGGCCGTCCGCGCCTGCGTCGGTACAGAGCGAGCCGACGGATAGTCCGATGAATAGTCCGGCGATTGAATATCATGTTGAAACGCCAGCAGCGGCTACGGTGAATCCTGTGGTTCAGCCCATTCAATCGACTTTATCGCCAGCCACAGTTGAGAATGAGCAGCCAGAGTCACCCGTGACCGCGGAGCTTGAGGAAGAAACACTCGATGACCATGCTGAAATCAGCGTGCAAACGACACCTGACGCGGCACATGAAGCAACGCACGAAGTGGCACACCCAAGCGCAGAGAAAATCGTTGGCGCGCTTGAAGAACCTGCCTATGAGGTGGATGAGGCGCCGCCGTTAACTGATAACACGGCGGATGTGCGCTTGGAATCCGAACGCGTACAAGCGGCGTTGGACAAAATGACGGCGGCAACCATCATCCCTACTGCCACCGCTGCCACCGAGGAGTCGGTACAAAACCCAATGGAGAATGCAGGAGCGGCATCAGCGGATTCAGAACCGGATTCGCCAAGCGCACCGATGGCGTTGGCTCAGGAGCCTTATGTGGAGGAAGTCGCGCAGGTTGTGCTGTCTGAGTCACCCGCTACCGAACCCGCCAGAGTAATGACAGCAACGGCAGCAACGACGCCGGATGAAATCATGTCGGCGATTATCGCCGAGCCACCGACAACGGGCAAAACCGTACCGGTGACTTTTGATCTGGATGACGAGGAAGAAAAAGAGCGCATCGCGCAGCGCATCACCGCACAGGAAATGAAACGTCGTGCGACGTGGGAAGTATTCGCGCCGTTTGCCCGTTTTGAACATTGGCTGAACACCGCGCATCCGCAGGGCGTTGACCCGATTCGTGCGATTGACGCCGAGATTGTGATCACGGTCAATCAGCCGAAAACCGCAGAGGACATTGAGCGCGCTTTGTATGATTTGCGCTTGGATACACCGCTGCCGATGCGATTGTATGGCGCACGCGCCGGGCAAATCAGTTTGGAGTCGGGCAGCAAACGGGTGTGGCAGGATTTGCAGGCCGGCGCGCCGTACAGTGCGATCAAATTGACTTTGCAACTGGCCAATCGCAGTCATTACGCGCAAGAAGAGGTGATCCAACGCTGGTTCGGTCTGGCCGAAGCCGTGCGCAAACGCTTGGCCGGGCACATTGATACCTTGCCGGATGTGTATGAATTGAGCGACTACGCGCAGTTTTTACACGCCTTGGCGCGTCGCGTCGGTCAGCCGATCATTCTGCAATTGCACAAAGAGAACGGCCTGTGGCCAGCCTATGAAGTGCATCAGCAGTTGACCGCCTGCGGCGCGGTGCTGAGTGAGCGCGGTATTTATGTTGCTCGTAGTGAATCGAGTGGGCGCAACACGCCGGTGTACGCAGTGATGAATGACGTGAATAATCCGCGCGCACAGGATTTTTTGCGCAGTCAGATGGCGGTGATGTACGTGCATACTTTGTCTTTCTGCGTCGAATTGGCGCGGATTGAATTGCGTTTGGACGAGGGTACGGACGCGCAGCCGTTGGAACCGATTCAGCGGCTCATCAGCGATATGAAATTTGTGGCCGATGCGCTCGATGCGCAGTGGCAAAACCATGTGGGCGAGGAAATTTCGGTGGATGAGTTGAAGAAAATCGCCCATCTGCAAACCCGTATTTTCGTGCGGCAACTGAGCGAGCTGGGATTGCCGGTCGGTGCGTTGATGACCAAACGCTTACTGCTCGGCTGAGCAGTGAGCATCTGCTGACTGTCATTACGCTGTCGTATCTCGCCCGATGTGCGCTTCAAACAAACGCCTGACCTGAAAAATAACGATGTCGAATTTAGATTTATTTTCCGATTTGCCCGAGCCTGCGCTGACTATCGAACAGCAAATCACGCAACTGCGCGAGCAGTTGCGCGCGCACAACGTTGCCTACTACGTCAATGACGCGCCGACGGTGAGTGACGCCGAATACGACGCGCTGTTTCGTGAATTGGAGGCGTTGGAGCAGGCGCATCCGCAGTTTTCCAGCGCTGATTCGCCGACGCAGCGGGTGGGCGGTGCGCCGCTGTCGCAGTTTGCCAAAGTGCGTCACCGCGTGCCGATGCTCTCGCTGGCCAATGCTTTTAGCGATGCGGAGGTGCGCGCGTTTGACCAGCGGATGCAGGATGAATTGCGTAGCGCGGGTTTGTTGGCAGAGGGGCAGCGTGTCGAATATGCGTGTGAGGTGAAATTTGACGGGCTGGCGATCAATTTGCGCTATGAGCAGGGCGTTTTGGTGCAGGCCGCGACGCGCGGCGATGGTGAGACTGGCGAGGATGTGACCGCGAATGTGCGCACGATACGCTCGATTCCCCTGCGCTTGCAAGGCAAACAGTTTCCCGAGGTGTTGGAGGTGCGCGGCGAGGTGTTGATGAAGCGCTCTGATTTTGAGCGACTGAATCTGACGCAGGCGGATAAAGGTGAGAAGCAGTTTGCCAATCCGCGTAACGCGGCGGCGGGCAGCCTGCGTCAACTCGATTCGCGTATCACCGCCAGTCGCAAACTCTCGTTTTTCGCCTATGGTTTGGGTGAAATGCAGGACAGCGTCGAGGTGTTTCAGACCGATGGTTTTGCGCACATCGTGGCGCAGTTGCGCGATTTAGGCTTTCCGGTGTTCACGGCACAACCGCTGGTCAGCGGCGCAGAGGGTTTGTTGGATTTTTATGCGCAGACCGGCGCACGGCGCAATGAGCTGCCGTTTGACATTGACGGTGTGGTGTATAAGGTCAATGACAGCGCGCAGCAAGAGGCGCTGGGCTTTGTGTCGCGTTCGCCGCGCTGGGCGATTGCCCATAAATTTCCCGCGCAGGAAATGACCACCGTGGTGCAGGATATCACGGTGCAGGTCGGGCGTACCGGCGCGATCACGCCCGTGGCGCGACTGTTGCCGGTCGAGGTCGGCGGCGTGATTGTGACCAATGCGACATTGCACAATGCCGATGAAGTCGCGCGCAAAGATGTGCGCATCGGTGACACAGTCGTGGTGCGGCGCGCGGGCGATGTGATTCCTGAAGTGGTCATGAGTATCATCGAAAAGCGTCCGCTGGATGCGCGTGTCTTCATCATGCCGACGCAATGTCCCGAATGCGCTTCGCCGATCGTGCGCGAAGCAGGTGAGGCGGTGGCGCGTTGCACCGGCGGCTTGATTTGCCCGGCGCAGCTCAAGCAGAGCCTGATGCATTTTGCCTCGCGCAAGGCGGTGAATATTGACGGCTTGGGCGATAAATTGATTGAGCAATTGGTGGATGTGGGCTTGGTCAAAACACCGGATGATCTGTATCGGTTAACGGTTGAGCAACTGGCGCAATTGGATCGCATGGCGCAAAAATCCGCGCAAAACGTGTTCGATGCGATTCAAACCTCGAAAGAAACCACGCTGGCGCGCTTTGTCTACGCGTTGGGTATTCGTCATGTGGGCGAGGCCACCGCCAAATCGCTGGCGCAGCATTTTCGCACGCTGGCGGCGATTCGCGCGGCCCATGCAGAGGAATTGCTCATGGTGGCGGACATCGGGCCGGTGGTGGCACAAGCGATCGTCGATTTTTGGGCGGATGCGCGTCATCAAAGCGTCACCGAACGTCTGTTACAATTGGGGGTGCACTGGGACGAATTGCCTGAGCAGGCGGCGTCTGACAGTGCGTTTGCCGGAAAAACCGTGGTATTGACCGGTACTTTGCCGACGCTCGCGCGTGATGCGGCCAAAGCGTTGCTCGAAACAGCGGGGGCAAAAGTGGCGGGCAGCGTTTCGGCTAAAACGGATTATGTGGTGGCGGGCGAATCCGCCGGCTCGAAATTGGATAAAGCCAATGCTCTGGGCGTGCGTGTGATTGACGAGGCGCAGATGTTGGCATTGCTGAATCAGGCAAATTAGGTCAATGAGACTCATTAGGAACAGGGAGAGAAATATGCTCGGAATCATCGCCGGAAGCGGCCTACAACGACTGACCCAACTGGAAAACGTGCGCCGTGAAATCGTGCGCACACCGTTTGGCGAGCCGTCGTGTGCCGTCACGCTGGGCGAATTGGCGGGTGTGGAAGTGGCATTCATCAACCGTCATGGCTACGGGCACACACTCGCACCGCATCAGATCAATTTTCGCGCGAATATTTGGGCGCTGCAAAAAATCGGTGTGACCAATATCTGTGCGGTCGGCAGCGTCGGCAGTCTGGTTGAGGACATTCAGCCGGGGCAGTTGGTGGTGTTGAGCGATATTTTGGACTACACGCAGGGACGTAAAAATACCTATTACGAAGGTCCCGATTACCCCATCGTTTACACCGATATGAGCGAGCCGTTTCACGGTGCGACGCGCGATAATTTGATTTGTTCGGGACAAAAGCTGGGCGTCGAATTGGTGCAAGAGGCGGTGTATGCCTGCACCGACGGGCCGCGTCTGGAAACCCGTGCCGAAGTGCGCCGCATGGTCGGAGACGGCGCCGATGTGGTGGGCATGACTTTGGTGCCGGAAGTGATTTTGGCCAAAGAATTGGCTTTGGATTACGCAGCGATCACGGTGTGTACCAATTACGCTGCCGGTGTCGGGAAAACCCGTGCGCATGATTTGAAACAGTGGCGCGAATTGCGTGAGCGCAGCTTGACGCAGGTGGAGCAACTGCTGTTTCATTGGGTTCGGTTGCAGGAGCGTTCATGCGCACCGGAAACGGTTTGATGAGCAGTTCGTACCGATATTGGGTGCAACAATGCGATAAAAAAACGTAACCAGATCGGTTACGTTTTTTATTTGTGCTTTTCTCCAAGGAGATGGGCGATTGAACGCGCTTAGTCTTCTTTGCGTTCATCATCCCAGTTGCTGGCCGGTTGTTCACCGTCTTTGTAAATAACCTTCATTTCCATCGGTTTGTGCGTTGCTTCGATCAAAATTAGGCGGTCAATGTTCGGATGTTTGCCCGGATTGGCGCGCGCATCGGCAGTGTGCTCGGCGTAGAGTTCCAGACCACGGCGTGCCGCGTAGATGTCCAGTTCACCCATGGTTTTGTAGAGGTAGTAGTACAGCGCAAGTGAGCCGCGTTGACCATCCGCGTTCAGAATGCTGCCTTGCGGTTTGTCGCCTTGGGTGATGTCGATGCGTTCCACAATGTCCACCGGTGGAAACTGTTCGAGGTTGTCTTTGAATACGTTGCTGGTTTTAAACAGGCTCATGGTGTTCTCCTAAAAAGTAGAGTCAAGGGTTCGTCGGCGATCGATTTAATCGGCGGCGGCACGCAAAATCATGTCGATGTAGGCTGCGCCATCGGGTTCTTTTTGGTCGCGTTGCGACTGCCAAAGAATTTGCCCGAGTGCTTCCATGATGATGTGCGCGGCGGTGTGTTCGTCATCGTGCTTTTGGCTGAGTTTTTCGTAGGCGGCGCGAATGCCGGGCGGCTGGTCGATGGACACCTGTTCGCTGATGGATAGGTGCATGGACAGGTGCAAAAATGGGTTGGTCTGGCCATCCTCGGGTAGAAATTGCGCGGATTCGAGGGCTTCGATCGGGCCGTTGAGTACGGCGTGGTATTCGGGATGCACGCGCATCCACTTGACCGCGATGGTTTCAATCGGTGCCAAGGCTTGATTGGCCAAGGATTTGTGCCAAGCATGGTAGAAAAACTGGCGGACTTCTTTGAGGGTTGGGTTAAACAGCATGATCTGATGTGTGTATTTGTGTTGTGCTATGTAGATGGTTTGATTGTAACGTGTTCTGGCTTTGTCGGGGCATAAAAACCAAACAGGCGGCCAATCATTTGATCGGTCGCCTGCTTGGTTCGTCAATTGTGTTGTGAATGACGATTTATAGGGGATAACGGATTATTGCTTGTTACCACCCAATAAGCTACCCAAAATCGAGGTGATGTCATTGGCATCAATTTGACCATTCGGGGTAAGTTTGTTGATCAAACCTGGGAGCAATTCGGCCAAGCCGCCTGCTGCTTCGGTTTCAGATACGCCGGCTTGGCTGGCGATTTGACCCAAAGTGCCGTTTTGACCCAAAGAGTTTTGAATTTGTTCCGCAGTTACGGGCAAGTTTTCACCGGTGCCAACCCATGATTTCACTTGGTCGCCCAAGCCCAATTGGCTCAACATATCGGTCAAGTTGCCCAAGCCGCCGGCCATTTGTGTGCCTGCTTGTTGTTGAGCTTGTGCGCCGCCGCCCAGTAAGCTGCCGAGCAAGCCGCCCAAACCACCTGCTGCGCCGCCTTGTTGACCGCCGCCCAATACGCTACCGAGGATGTTGCCCAGTGCGCCGCCACCTTGCTGTTGGCCACCGCCCAATACGCTGCCGAGGATATTGCCCAAAGCGCCGCTGGAGCCGCCTTGTTGACCGCCGCCCAGCATTTGGGTGATGACGGCTTGGAGCAGAGCGCCTTGCAGGCTGTTGTTGCCGCTGTTGTTGTTACCACCGAGTACGGAACCCAATACGCTGTCTAATAAACTCATTGTTGTTGTCCTTTTTAAAAAGTTGGGAAAAGCTCGCGCCCGATGTGTTGGCTGTGTTTGTGCGCCAAAGCCCATATAAAAGCTGATATAAAGCCCGCGTTCATCAGGGTTGATGCGGCTATATTAGCATGATTTTGAATGGATGTAGCTGCGTGCGCGAAGTTTTTAGCCAGCGACTAACTGGAGCCTTGCCCGGGCAAAGTTTCAACTTTACTTTAAAAGTCACCCCAAAGTGCTTGAATGGCAGCCAGTGTTGCCAATCCGGCGGTTTCCGTGCGCAGCACGCGCGGGCCGAGCAGGGTCGCCTGATAATCCGCCTGTTTGGCTAAAATTAGTTCTTTGTCGTCAAATCCGCTTTCAGGACCGACCAGTAGGTGAATTGTGCGCGTGGCCGGTTGGGGCAGTTGACTCAGGGTGTGCGGCAGTTGCGTGTCGGGATGCAGAATCAAACGACAGGTAGGTTCGTGTTCCGTTGCGTCCTCGTCGGTACTTTGCCCAAGCCATTGGCTCAGGCTCATCGGTGCGCGTAATTCGGGACAAACATTGCGCCCGCTTTGGGCGCAGGCCGAGACGATGATGCGTTGCCAGTGTGCCATTTTTTTATCGCTGCGCTCGCTGGAGAGCTTGATTTGACTGCGGGTGGAGAAAATGGGCACGATGCGGTTCACGCCCAGCTCCACCGCTTTTTCAATCGTCCAGTCCATTTTTTCGGCGGAGGACAAACACTGTGCCAGTGTGATGTTCAGCGCTGATTCGTTGTCAATGCGCAATGTGGGTGTGCTGAGCCAACGTGCGCGCGCTGATTTTTTATCAATCTGTATGAGCTCAATTGTGGCGCAATGGCCTTTGCCGTCAAACAGTTCGCAGACGTCGCCCACGCGCATGCGCAGGACGGTGACGGCGTGGTGAAATACCTCGTCGGGCAAGGTGATCTCCGGTGTATTCGGCCAAGGGGGTGGGTAATAGAAGCGTGATGGCATGGTTTTTCGTTGTTGTGGTGTCATTTGGTATAACTTGGTGGAATGCGGGGGTATGAGTGGTATTTTAGCCCAAAGCCGAGAGAGCATCTGTTAAAATACGCGGCTATGGCTATTGAGAACGCACGCGTGGGCGTTGTTTGGGTTCAACGGCGACGCACAATGACTGATACGAAGAAAGCGATTTATGTCTGCTCCATTATTGATTGAATTATTAACCGAAGAATTACCGCCGAAGGCGCTGCAAAAATTATCCGAGGCTTTTGCCCAAGGCGTACATGAGGGTCTGGTCAAACACGGTTTGGCCGCCAAAGACAGCGCGGTGCATCCGTATGCCACACCACGACGCTTGGCCGTGCTGGTGGAGGGTGTGCGCACCCAGGCCGATGATGTGCAAAAGCGCGATAAAGTGTTGCCGGTGTCGGTTGGCTTGGGCGCTGACGGTCAAGCGAGCGCGTCACTGGTGAAAAAGCTCACCGCGATGGGCTTTGCGGATAAAACACCGGCCGATTTGGAAATCGAAAACGATGGCAAGCAGGATATTTTTTACCTCAGCCATACGCAAAAAGGCGCGGTCCTGTCTGAAGTGTTGCAAGGTATTTTGGCCGATGCGGCGGCGAAACTGCCGATTCCTAAGGTCATGACTTATCAGATTCACGCCGGTACGACGGCGGAGCAGGATGTGCAGTTCGTCCGCCCGGTCAAACGTCTGTTGGCGCTGTACGGTGCGGATGTGTTGCCGGTGACGGCATTTGGCGTGAAAGCCGATCGCGTGACCGATGGTCACCGCTTTTTGGGTAAAACTGCGATCAATATTCCGAATGCGCATGAATACGCACATATTTTGCGCACCGAAGGTATGGTCGAGCCGGATTACAAAGTGCGTCGCGAAAGCATTTACGAGCAGTTGAAAAACAAAGCGGGTGCGTATCAGGTCATCATGCCTGAGGCCTTGCTCGACGAGGTGAATTCGTTGACCGAATATCCGGTGGTGTATAAAGCTGAATTTGAACCTGAATTCTTGTCTGTACCGCAAGAGTGCTTGATTTTGACCATGCAGACCAATCAAAAATACTTTGCCATGACCGATGATAAAGGCGCCTTGGTCAATGAATTTTTGGTGGTATCGAATGTGCTCACTGACGATCCGAGTCAAATCGTTGAGGGTAATGCACGCGTGGTGCGCCCGCGTCTGGCCGATGCGCAGTTCTTCTTTGAGCAGGATAAAAAACGCAGTCTGGACGAGATGGTCGGCAAACTGCAAAGCGTGGTTTACCACAACAAGCTCGGCTCGCAAGGCGCGCGCGTGGCGCGTGTGCAGGCGATTGCCGCGTATTTGGCTGAGCAATTGGGCGCGAATGTGGCCGATGCGAAACGTGCCGCGTACATCGCCAAGGCCGATTTGGTCAGCGACATGGTGGGTGAATTCCCTGAGTTGCAAGGCGTGATGGGGCGCTATTACGCCACGCATCATGGTGAAAAAGCGGACGTTGCTGCGGCTTGTGCTGAGCATTATCAGCCGCGTTTTGCCGGTGACGAATTGCCTGCGACGCAAGTCGGGTTGATTGCCGCGATTGCCGACAAACTTGAAACCTTGGTCGGTATTTGGGGCATCGGCTTGCAGCCGACCGGTGAAAAAGACCCATTCGCACTGCGTCGCCATGCTCTGGGCGTGGTGCGGATGTTGCTCGAAAAACAACTGCCTTTGTCCTTGTCTGCGACCCTCAATCAGGTGCAGGCGCAGTTCGCCGACAATGCGCAGGTGAGCAACAGCGTGGCGGAGGTACAAGCATTCATGCTTGATCGTTTGCGTGGTTTGCTGAAAGATAAAGGTTATGCGCCGGCGCAAATCGAAGCGGTTTTGGCCAAAAATCCTGATGATTTGTCCGAATTGATGGTGCAATTACAGGCGGTGCAGGCGTTTGCCGTGTTGCCTGAAGCGCAGGACTTAGCGGCGGCAAACAAGCGCTGCGTGAATATTTTGCGCAAAGCGGCGGAGAAAAACGAAGCGATTGCGCCATCGTTGAATGATTCGTTACTGCAAGAGGCCGCCGAGCAACATTTGGCCAAAGCCATGAGCAGCATTCGCCCAGCGGTTGAACAGGCGATCAGCCAACATGATTATGCAGCAGCCTTGAGCGCGCTGGCTGCACTGCGCGAGCCGGTCGATGCGTTTTTTGCCGATGTCATGGTTATGGCCGATGATGCGGCGGTGCGTGCGAATCGTTTGAAATTATTGCAGGATTTGGCCAGCTTGATGAATGGCGTGGCCGATATTTCGCAATTGGCAGTTTGATTCAGATCGGACGGGAGCGCACTCATGGGGGCAAAAACTGAACCGAAGGAATCCAAGCTCATCATTTTGTCCCGCGACGGTGTGATCAATGAGTACCGTAGCGTCATTGCTGATCCCGATGACTGGGTGCCGATTGAAGGCAGCTTGGATGCTTTGGCGCAGCTGCACCGCGCGGATTTTCGCGTGGTCGTGGCTACCAATCAGCCCGGCATCATGCAAGGGCTGCTGACGGTGTCACAATTGAACGCGGTCAATCAAAAAATGGATGATGAAATCATTGCGGCGGGTGGACAACTCGAAGCTATTTTCTTCTGTCCGCACACGCCTGAAGCAGGATGCAGCTGCCGCAAACCTTCGCCTGTGATGCTCAATGATATTGCCGACCGTTTTAATGTGCGTTTGAAAGATGTGATTTACGTGGGCGATACGCTCAACGATATGCTGGCCGCGCATGCGGCGGGTTGTCAGCCGTATTTGGTACTAACCGGTAAAGGCGGGGAAACTTATGCCGATGCCGAAACACCTAATGAGTGCCATGTGCGCGTTAATTTAGCCGCAGTGGTGCGCGAGCTGGTGGGACAGTTTTAATCTAAAAACAAAATATATCTGTCCCTTTTTTGAGTGCAAATATTCTTTTATATACTGCCATCAAGTATAATTGAGCCACATCACAGCAAACTGTTTATCTTTTTGCTGATAAAATAACAAAAATTTCAATAGTGTGGATAGAGTTTGAATATCCGATAGGCTGTATAAATATTCCCTTGCTTTTTTATGGCGTATATATACCTCTTTTGAGATATTTAAATTTAATTTTGAGGCTTTTGTGAAAAAAATCTTTTGGTCATTTACTT
>CAZCYS010000023.1:11883-16181 GCA_964502825.1 uncultured Hydromonas sp.
ATATTTAAATTTAATTTTGAGGCTTTTGTGAAAAAAATCTTTTGGTCATTTACTTTCTTTGTTTTATCGCTCGGTTTGGTCGCCTGCTCGTCACTGCGCTCTGTGGGGCAGGTGCGTGTCGAGCCGGGTGATATGCATGTGGTGCTACTCAATACGGTGGACAGTAAAGCCGCAAGCACGAAAAAATCCAAAACTCAGTTCTATTACGGCGATATGGTGTATGCCTATATGACACTGGGCTGGGATCAGAATATTCAAGCCAGAACCATCGATGTGAAGTGGCGTAATTCGGCCGGAGCCGTCATGGCAGAGCAAGACCGTTTGCCAAAATACACCCGAGACCCGCATCATGTGTGGTTTTGGATCAATACGGCACAGTTGGGTAAAGGCTCGGTATCCACGGAAATTTTGATTGATGGCCAGTCGGTGAAAGTCATCCCTTTTGATATTGTGGATGCCAAACGTTTCGAGGCCAAAACCGCATGGTATCAGCGGCTATTTAAGCGCAAGCCTGCTGAAAATACGAATCAGGCATCTGAGCCGACTTCTGAGGCAGCTTCGCAAAGCAATGCGCAATCTCAGTAATGTCATCAGCGGATTGTTGATCAATGATCGAATTTGAAATGAATGTGATTTATGAAGCAATACAGCGGTAATACGCCTGAGGGTGTGAATGGAGGCGGCTTTTTTATGCGAAGAGCTCAACGACTAAAATGGATGAAAACTGCGATGGCAGGGGCATTGCTTCTGGCATCCGCAGCCTCGTTTGCCGATGTGGTGGACGATTTGATTGACGGCGCATTCCAAAATTATCCGGGCATTAAATCAAAACAGATGACCCAAAAATCGGCGGAAAAAGAGGTTTTGGCCGCCAAATTGAATTTTTTACCAGCGGTGACTGTTTCTGCTCAGCCGGCGACTCGGCTGTATGGCGACGTATCGTCGAAAAATCGCAAAGCCGATCCTGTTACTGTGATCTCGGTAAAACAACCTTTGCTCGGTGGTGGCTTGTATTCCCGTTTGCAAATGAGCAAAGCGAAAAAAAGTATGGCCGATTGGATGGTTGAAGAAGCACGCCGAGATGTCGCTGTTCGGGTGGTTAATGCTTATGCCCAATGGTATGCGGCGCATAAAAAATTGCAGGCCTCGAATGAGAGTGTGATTGCGCATGAGAAATTCACAGAATTGATTACCCGACGCATGAGTTCGGGGGTGTCAACACAAAGTGATGTCAATCAGAGTTTGTCACGTTTGGGACAAGCGCGTGCAGAACAGGCCAGCTATCGTTCGGCTGAGTTTTCGGCACTGGTTGCGCTCAATCAATTGGTTGGTCGCCAATTGGATCGCGAGATGCTGAGTCAAAATATTACAGCGGACACCAAATTGCCCAATGACATTATTGCCCAAGCTTTGGCCGTCAGTCCGACGATCCATCGCTTGGAATATGCTGCGCAGGCAGCAGAGCACCAAGCGGGTGTGACTAAAGCACAGGCTTACCCAGCGATTTCACTCAAAGCCGAACGTACCATTAACAGTGTCACCAACCAAAACTATGGCACGGTTGATACTGTTGGCATTGTGGCTGAATACAGTACTGGCAACGGTTTTTCATCTTTGGTTCAAGGCAGTGCCGCCAGTGATCAATACCGCGCCGCCTTATTGGATGTAGATACAGCGCGTCGCGATTTGGTGGTTCAAATCAATCAAGATGTGAGTGAATACGAGTTTGCCAAAGTACGGCGTGAGTCTTTAGCCAAAACCGTTGCGTTGACGCAAGAGGTCAGTGAGTCGTACGACCGTCTATTCCGCGTGGGTAAGAAATCATGGTTGGATTTACTGAATGCGGTTCGCGAGCGAACGCAGACATTGACCAGTTTGGCCGATGTGGAAGCATCGCTATTGGCGACCAATCGCCGATTAAAAATTTACACGACTTTACAAGGTTCAGACGAGGATACAAAATAATGACAGCACCCATACAAACGCCCGAGCACTTAACGGAGCAAGAGGCGGTGCAAAAAGCAGCACCGGCAGCGCCAAAAGTGGATCAGAAAAGTTCGCTCATGTGGGCGATTGCGCAGGCCGCACGCCTGCAAGGCACCGAGATAGATCGCTTGCAATTGCATGCGCTGGTGACACAATATGCCTCTGAGATTAACAATATTGAAACCGGTTTGCATGACTGGAATACCGTTTTGGGCAAGCTTGCCGATGAGTTGGATATTCGTTTGGATGTGCCGACCAAGCAGCCTGATCCCGCACGTTTACCGGCGATTGTTTGGCATGCGCAGCAAGGCTGGATATTGATTCGTAATCAGTCTGCCAGTGGTAACTGGGTATCGCAAAACTATTTGGATCAATGGTCGGAAATCCCCAGTAAAGCCGAGGTCAATTGCGTTCGTATGCACTTTGCCAATGAGCGCGACAAAATGTCCGATAAGCCGGCGTTCCAGTTATTCAAAGATGTTTTTAAGGCGCATCGCAAACCTTTATACGAGGCAGGCGTCGCCACCATGCTGATCAGCTTGGTGCAAGTCGTGATTTCTCTGTACTCCATGCAGGTCTACGATCGGGTGATTCCGACCAAAGGCTTTTCAACTTTGGCCGTATTGACCGGCGGGGTTTTGCTGGCCATGCTGTTTGACTTTATCCTGAAACACGCACGCTCGCATTTAACCGAGGAAAACGTGGTCGATATGGACAGTAAACTTTCGCGTGAAATTTATTCGCGGCTGTTGAAGGTGCGTATGGATCAATTGCCCAATTCTTTAGGCTCGCTCGGCGCTCAAATTCGCGGCTATGAAAGCATTCGCGCGTTTATGTCCTCCAGTACCTTATATTTCTTGGTGGATATGCCGTTTGGTATTGTTTTCTTGCTGATTATTTCGTTGATTGCTTCACCGTGGGTGACTTTGCCGATTATTTTATTCCTTATTATTGGCATTATCATGGGACTGATGACCAATGAAAAGATCGAGCGCTTGACCAAGGAAAGCATGCAGGTCAGCAACCGCAAAATGGGGCAGTTGGTAGAGACCATTGAGGGTGCGGAAACCATTAAAGCCGGTGGCGGCTCGTGGAATATGTTGTCCAAATGGATTGATTTGAACGATGAGTCCATCAAGCAAGAGGTGAAACTGCGTAAAGTATCGGAAAATGGCACACACATCATCGGTACGCTGCAACAAATGACCTATATCGCAGTGATCGCGATTGGTGCGTATTTGATTACCGAAGGCCATATGTCAATGGGTAGTTTGATCGCTGCATCGATTTTGAGCTCGCGCGTGACGGCGCCGATTGCCATGTTGTATCAAGTGTTGTTGCGTTATGGTAATGCCAAGGGTGCATTAGACGGTATTGAGGCGGTTTATAAATTGCAAATGGATAACAGCAATGCCGAACGCGTGATTTTGTTGGATAAATTACACGGTAAGTACCAATTGGAAGATGTGCGCTTTTCCTACCAAAATGCGCCGGGCAGCATGCATATTCCCGCTTTGAACATTGCAGCAGGACAAAAAGTAGGTGTGCTGGGTGCCATTGGCTCGGGCAAATCGACCTTGTTGCGTTTATTGTCAGGTATGTATCAGCCGTTAACGGGTAAGGTATTACTCGATGGCGTGGACATGAGTCATATTTCACGACAAATTTTGAGTGAGCAAATCGGCTATTTGCAGCAAGATCATCGCTTATTCAGCGGCTCCTTACGGGAAAATCTGCTGATCGGGACAATGGATCCGGGTGATGAAGTGATTAAGGCGGCGGCGGAACGTACGGGTTTGGCGCTGGCCATTTCCAGCCACCCGAAAGGTTTGGAATTGCCGATTACCGAAGGTGGTCGTGGTTTGTCAGGTGGACAAAAGCAGCTCGTGGCTTTGACACGCTTGTTGATCAGCAAACCATCGATTTGGTTGTTGGATGAGCCGACCGCCTCTATGGATCAGCAGACGGCGGATCGCTGTATGCTTGCATTGCGTGAGGAACTCAAACCAGAACATACTTTGGTCTTGGTGACACACAATTTGCAGCTACTCAATTTTGTTGACCGTTTGATTGTGGTCGCCAATAACCGAATTGTGTTGGATGGTCCGAAAGACGAAGTGATTGCGCGCCTGAAAGGGGCTCAACCCAATGCGGCACGTACCAATCCACCCGTGGCCACTCCGCAACCCGCGCCTCATGCGCAACCCGCAAATGCTCAACAGATTCCTGTGCGTGTGGTGACGGCTGCGAAGGAGGGCGCGGCTTCAGCAGACTCATCAACCGAACCGCGCGTTCGGATGTTCCAAGTGGAT
>CAZCYS010000024.1:0-7564 GCA_964502825.1 uncultured Hydromonas sp.
AACAGCGCCGGTACCGACAGCCACAGATTGCGCCGCGCGACGGCGCGTCCTTCGGATGCCCAAAAGTTCTTATCTTCGGGCTTCCAATTGGTAATTAATTTAGCCATTTTGTTTCCAATCAAAAATATCATGCCTACTCATGACGAATGCTTAATCTCACGATTGCGCACATCACGGAACGAAAAATACATCCACACCAAACTCACGCACACCGTGCCATACAGCAGCATGAAAGAGGTCGAGCGAATACCGGTCAAATCCACCAGCGCACCGAACATAATCGGCAGGAAAAATCCGCCCAAGCCACCCGCCAAACCGACTGCGCCCGAAACCGCGCCAATGTCCTGCGGAAACTCATCGGCAATAAATTTAAACACCGAGGCTTTACCCACCGCCATCGCAATGCCCACGCCGAATAAAATCACGGTAAACACAGTCGCGTTCAAACCCAGATGGAACGATTTCGGCCCTTGAGTGCTTTGCACCACCAATTCGGTTTGCGGATACGACAGGATGAAAAACGCCACCCAGCAGACCCACATCACCGCCCAAGTCACCTTCAGCGCGCCGAATTTATCCGACAAATAGCCGCCAAACGCACGCAACACACCACCCGGCAAAGAAAAACACATCGCCAGAAAACCCGCTGTCGCCAAGCTAAAGCCATACTCATTGACGTAGTACTTCACCATCCACAACGCCAGCGCGACGTAGCCGCCGAATACCACCGAGTACAGTTGGCAATAGCGCAACACGGCGGGGTCTTTCATCAATTTCAATTGCGAGGCCAAAGTCACATTCGATGGCACCAAATGTTTCGGATCGCTGTAACTGAAGAACCAAAACAGCACCGCCGTCGCCAGCATGATCGCTGCATACACCGTCGGTACCATTTGCCAGCCTGCCCACGCAATAATCGCTGGGGCAATCAATTTGGTCAGGGATGAACCGGCATTGCCCGCACCGAAAATCCCCATGGCCATGCCCTGCTGATCACGCTCAAACCAGCGTGCCACATACGGCGTACCGACCGAAAACGAGCCGCCAGCCAGACCGACAAACAGGCCAATCACCAAAAAGTGCCAATACTGCGTGGCATAGCTCATCAGAAAAATCGGAATCACGGTGGCGATCATCAGGCAAAAAAATACAATGCGTCCGCCGTATTTATCCGTCCAAATGCCCAAAGGCACGCGAATCAGCGAGCCGGACAACACCGGCGTCGCCGCCAAAATCATGGTTTGGGTTTCGTTGAGATTGAGGATTTTTTGCAGGGGCACGCCGAGCACCGCGAACATCATCCACACCATAAAACAAATGGTGAATGCGAAGGTGCTGGCAATTAAAACCGACCACGCATGTCGTCTGCTGAGTGGGTCTTGCGTCATTATTTTCTCCATAATCGTTGCTGACGCTCGCAGATTACGCCCCTCGGTCAACAATCGCCATTCTCTGAATGGGGACAATGCACCGCAATTACGGTGTAGCACGACTACGCCAAATGGATTAGGTCACCTATCCCTATGGCCATCGACAGACAAATCCGACTAGTTCACTCGGGAAATGGTTTTGCGGTATGGAACGTCGTACAATGTATCCGACTGAATTCATCAACTATTTGAATAATCTATTCACCACCGATTGAAAGCGCTTTATGGCTCAACTGATTTCTATTGACGATCTGACACAGAAAAAACCGCTCAATCCCAAGGGCTTTGCCTTATTTGAACTGGCATTCCGCCCTTTTTTCCTGTTGGGCAATTTGTTTGCCTTGCTCTCGATCATACCGTGGGTATTGGCGCTGCATGGCACGCTGGCGTTGCCGCAGCTCTCCACTTGGTGGCACGCGCATGAGATGATTTTTGGCTTTTCGCTGGCGATTATCTTGGGGTTTTTGCTGACGGCGGCACAGACCTGGACGGGCGTACCGAGCGTGCGCGGCCGCTGGCTGGCGTTGTTGGTTCTGTTGTGGCTGTTGCCGCGTATGGGGCTGGTATTTTTGCCCGATGTGCCTCTGGCGGTCTGGGCAGCATCGGACTTTTTGTGCCACTTGGGTGCGTGGTGCGTGCTGGCGCGCATGATTATTCAGGTGAAACAATGGCGCAATGCGCCGTTTTTGGCGCTGCTGTTGCTGTTTGCCCTGCTGAGTTTAGCGAGCTATTATGCACAAGCGACGGAACAAATGGTTTGGGTCACGCGTATTCACTATGCCAGCGTGGGCGTGATTGCGGTGGTGCTTAATCTGATGGGTGGTCGTGTGATTCCCGCTTTCACGCAGAATGCGACGAAATACGGTCGCAAACCCGAGTCACCCTGGCTGCTGCGTTTAAGTAATACCGGCTTGTTGCTGATGGCGGTGTTTTGGCTGCTGGATGCGCCGATGGCACTGCAAATCACGGCAGGATTGACCGCATTGGTACTGTTTTATCGCTGGCATGGTTGGGGCTGGTACGCCACGCGAAATAATCCGCTGCTGTGGTCTTTGCATCTGAGTTTTGTTTGTCTGCCCTTGGCTTGCACCCTGCTCGCCTTCGCTTATCCGGCTTCGGGGGCATTGCATGTATTGACCGTCGGTGCGATTGCGGGATTGATCGTGGCGATGACCTCGCGCGTTGCGCTGGGTCACACCGGGCGTATGCTCAAAGCGCCGCGCTGGATGCCGTTGGCGTATGGTTTGATGTTTTTGGCGGCTATTTTGCGCGGCTTGGCGGGCTTAATCCACGTTTGGCCGCGCGCGTATTTGCCTTTGATTGATGCGGCGATGCTGTGCTGGGTCGTGTCGCTGTTGATTTTTTTGCTGTACTACACGCAGATTCTGCTGCGCCCACGTTTGGATGGTAAGCCGGGTTGATCGGTACGCAAAAATATCACAACAAAATGGCTTGTTCCAGTTCGAGTAGTTTTTGCTTGCGCCAGATGCCGCCACCATAGCCGGTCAATGAGCCATTGCTGCCAATCACCCGATGGCATGGCACGATGATGGAGATTTTATTCATGCCGTTGGCATTGGCGACCGCACGGACTTTTTTGACGTCTCCCAGCAGCTGCGCCTGCTGCGCATAAGTCCACGTCGTCCCGTAGGGAATCTGCATCAGTATGTGCCAAACCTGCTGCTGAAAATCGCTTCCCACCCAATCCAGCGGCACGCTAAACTCGGTTCGCTCACCTGAAAAATACTCTGTAAGCTGTTGTTCCAAAATAGAAAAGTGTGGATTTTCGCCTTGCAAAATATGTGCGTTGCGCCTTTTCGCAATGTCTTTCAACTCGGTTTCAAGCATTTTGCGGTCACTGAATTCGAGCAGACAAATGCCGCGCTCGCTGGCGCAGGCGATCATCGTGCCCAGCGGTGTTTCGATGCGTTTTAGGTTCACCACATGGTGCTGTTTCGAGTGTGTCGGCGATACGCCGAAAATCGTTTTAAAACTGTCGGAAAAACCGCTCAGGCTCTCAAATCCGCTGTCATATGCCACGTCCAATATCCTTTCGCCTTGCTGTAATTTTTTAAACGCCGAATTGATGCGAAGCATCCGCTGATACGCCTGAAAGGTCATACCATGGTGTTTGACAAACCAACGGCGCAGGGTCGCCGGCTCAATGCCCCGCTCGCGCAAATCCGCGTCTCTGAATTTTTGCTCTGGACGCTCGGATAAAGCCTGCATCAGCGCACGGATGTATTCGGGCGTTTCGTTGAGGTATTCCAGTGGTTTGCAGATTTTGCATGGGCGGTAACCTTTGAGAATCGCCGCTTTGGTATTGTCAAAAAACTCGACGTTTTCAAATTTAGGCTTGCGCGCCGTACAGGTCGGGCGGCAAAAAATCCCCGTGGTTTTTACGCCCATCCAAAAAATGCCTTCAAAGCTGGCGTCTTTGTCCAATGAGGCGCGGTACATCCGTTCGGCAGTCGGTTTCATAGATTTTTTAATCAGAAAATAAGGATGGCGCCACATTAAAGCCAATGCGAATGCAATGACAACCGAAAAATGAACAGCTATTTTTGAGCCTCTGTCTCAGCACCCAGTGCCTGACTCGGCTCAGGCCGCGTGGCAATGAATGTCGCCACCGACACACCAATCGCCAACAATATGATTTTCAGCCACACAGCCGGTGCGAAATACAGCGCCAGCGCAAAGCCGACGGCCATCATCAGAAGGGATTTGCGTTTACTGGCTCGGCTGATCGCACGCTCACGCTCCCAATCCTGCAAGGAGGTGGAAAACACCGAACGATCGCGCAGCCAATGATACAGCGGCGGATAACCGCGCGCAAAGCAATAGGCGGCCAGTAAAATAAAAGGAACAGTCGGTAGAATCGGCAGAAAAGCACCGATAATGCCCAAGATCAGGCTGATTAACCCAATCACTAAATAAACGGCTTTGGCCAGCAGCATCGCAATCCCTGTTTAAACGCCGCCGAACACCGCGCCGAAGCGAAATGCCACGCCCAAATAGACAAAACTCACGGCCAACAGCGTCACCATCAAAACGTGCAGGCAGAAAAATCGCACGCCTGCACCCTGCGGCTGGCGATAGAGTTTCGGAATCACACGAAAGCGCGCATGCGCCGCCACCAAAGCGGTGAGTAACAACGCAATGAGTTTATAACCAATCACATGAAGCGGTGCCGCATACGGGTCAAACCACTGCGCCATATCCGAGCTGTACGCCCATGCCAAGTGCAGTCCGGTAGCAATTTGTACGCCCAAAGCGGTCATGCCCAGCGGCTCATATTTGTGCTCAAATGTCAGTAATTCACTGGCATCGCGCAAACGCCACGCCTTCGGCACAAAGCGAATTGCCAAAATCAGATGACCGCCGACCCAAATAGATGCGCCCAGCAAATGCAAAAACAGCACCAACGCCATAAACCTCTCCTATTTTTATTCATTATTTGCGATGGTCGCTATTTTACCCTTATTCGGTTGGTATTTTGTCCAAACCGTGCTCAACCGCATAAACAGCGGCCTGTACACGCGAGCTGAGATTCAGTTTGCGCAAAATGCTCTGCACATGCACCTTGACGGTGCTCTCGGCGACATCCAAACCACGCGCAATGTGCTTGTTACTCACGCCTTTGGCCAGCCACGCGAGGGTTTCGCGCTCGCGCGGAGTCAGGGATTCAATCTCGGTCGATTGCTTATTGCTCTCGGGGGAACGCAAGCGTGCGACTAATTTCGCCGTCATTTCCGGCGACAGCACCGAGTCGCCATCGACCGCGCGGCGAATCGAGTCCAGCAGAAAATCAACGTTGATGTTTTTGAGTAAATACCCGCGCGCACCGATGCGCATGCACTCGGTCAAGTCGTTGCCATCCTCGGACACGGTAAGCATCATCACCGCCAAATCAGGCTGACTGGAGAGAATTTGCGACAAAGCTTCTTTACCATTCATCACCGGCATATCGATGTCCATCAGCACCACGTCCGGACGCAGCAACGCCACCAGCTTGATGCCCTCCAGACCATCGGCCGCCTCGCCGACGATTTCAAAATCCTCTTGCCGCTGCAATAGACTGCGCAAACCACTGCGAAACAGCGCGTGATCGTCCACCAGTAAAATTTTGGTCATGCGCTGCTGCTCTGAGTGAAGGTGTTGGGTATTCATAATGTGACATGCTCCTTACCGGGCAAAATGAGTTCGACGCGCGTGCCTCGCCCCAAGTGTGAATGAATCTGTACGCTGGCGTTGACCAATTGCGCACGCTCGTGCATGATCGCCGTACCCACATGGCGCGTGCGTTTGCTCTCCAAGGTGTCGGCTTCAAAGCCAATACCATCGTCCTCGATGCTCATGACGAAATCTCCCGCTGCATTCGCTTGGTGGTGAATATCGACCCGCACGTTTTGCGCTTGCGCGTGTTTGCGTACATTGGAAAGCGCCTCTTGCAAAATAAAAATCACCTGCAATTGCTGTTGTGGGGAAAGCCAACATTCTCCACCTTGAATATTGAGCCGCGTGGTAATGCGCGCCTGCTGCTCAAAGCGTTGCAATACGCTGTGCGCGGCCTCGACGAAATCTTGCTTGTTAAGCCGTGTGCGGAAATTGAGCAATAACTCGCGTACATCCTCGTAGGACTCCTGCACACCGTTTTTGATGAATGCCAAATTCTCCTGCGCCTGCTCGTCCTGCTGATTGTTCAGCGCATCTTCGAGCATTTGCACCTGCATATTGAGGAACGACAGGGTTTGTGCAATCGAGTCATGCAGGCCTTGCGCCATCAAGTTGCGCTCCTCGACCACGGCAAATTGCCGATCGCGCGCGATCAGCCGTTGGTTTTCGATCGCCACGCCCAATTGGCTGCACAGCGCTTCGATCACGCGCTGCGTTGCCGGATTCATCGCCTGCTCCGAGCGAAAGTACAAATTAAACAGCCCCAGCTCATGGGTGTAAAACATCACCGGAAACATCATCACTTGAGCAAAACCGGCCTTCTGGCATTGCGTCGTGCGCCCCCACATCATTTTATTCGGATGCAACACGATGGTTTGTTCCTGATGCAGTGCGTTGCACGCGCAACCATTTAAATCGGTACAGATTAACGTTTGATCGCTCGGCTGATCCAAGCCAACGCTGGCCAAATAGTTGAGCTTATTCAACTGATTGTCCAGCAAACGAACACTCCCTGCCTGCGCTCCTGAAATGCTCAAAATCCGCTCAATAAAACCACGGCTCATTTCCTCGATGGTGTGCGACTCGTGCAAATACGCGGTCACGGCGTAGAGCGTGCTCAATTCCTGATTGCGCTCGCCCAACGCATGGGTTTTTTCCGCGACTTTATCCTCCAAATGGGCGTACAAATCCTGTAAACTTTCCGCCATTTGATTGAAACCTTTGGAGACCAAGCCAAACTCGTTTTGCTGATGCGAAATCACGCGAGCTTTCAGATCGCCGTCGCTCAGCCGCACGATGCCCGCGCGCAGCCCCTCCAAAGGTCGAATCACCAGCTTAAGTAATAGGTGAATGCCCGTAAAGGCGGTGAGAAAGGTCATGAAAATCAACAGCATCTGAAACAGCCGCAGCAGACGGATATTACGCGTATTGTCATCCTCGATCAGTTTCACCACACGGTTAATCGAATTGGCATAGTCGTCCAGCATCTGTCGATTATCCGCGTTGATGCTTTGCTGCGTTTGCGTCAGTTGTGCATACCACGGCAGCATTTGCTCATACCAGTGCTGCTCCAAGTTTGCCACCTGCGCGCGCAGTTCGCTGTTATCCGGTAAAAACAATTTGCCATGCCCGACATTGCGCAGATTGAGCAAAACGTGTTCAAACTCCGCCTGTTCGTCGCGCAGCTCGGGCGAATTCGGCGCTTGGTTATGCAGCAAAGCCATTTGAAACGTGCGTTTGCGCAGACTGCCCGCGTCGTTGATCGCCATGCCGCCGTTTTCCAACTCCCACGACAACAACAAGGTGTAACCCGTGAAAATCAAGGCGAAAATCAGCCAAATAATCATCCCGAGCAAAAGCTGGAACGACAGACTTTTAAACTTGGAAATCGAACGAAAAGCGGTCAATAAATTGTCTTGAACCATGTCCATTCGCCTGTCATTGATCATCCTTTTCGA
>CAZCYS010000024.1:7664-15104 GCA_964502825.1 uncultured Hydromonas sp.
TCAATAAATTGTCTTGAACCATGTCCATTCGCCTGTCATTGATCATCCTTTTCGACACTTTCAGGCAAGTGCGGATGCACAAAAGTACCGCTTTTGCCGCCTTCCTTGCGCAGCAGCATCACGCCACCGATGCTCATGCTTTTATCCACCGCTTTGAGCATATCGTAGACCGTCAGCAGCCCCACGCTCACGCTGGTGAGCGCCTCCATCTCCACACCGGTTTTGCCGTAGGTTTCGGCGGTCACGTCCATGTGCAGCGCTCTTTGCGTCGAATCGAGGCGAAAATCCACCGCCACGCGCGTCAGCGCGAGCGGATGGCACAGCGGAATGAGCTGCGACGTCTGTTTACTCGCCGAAATGGCCGCAATGCGCGCCACACCGAGTACATCGCCTTTGTGCGCCGTGCCTGCGCTCAATTGCTCAAACGCCGCTTCGTTCATCGTGATGTGACCGGTCGCTTGTGCCACGCGACGGGTTTCGTTTTTTTCACCGACGTCCACCATGTGTGCCTGTCCGTGCGCATCAAAGTGCGTTAGTTTTTGTGCTGTATCGTTCATAATCATGTGCTAAATTGTTGATGTATCTACCATATCATACGCCTGCACGATCGTCCATAAACCTTTTGGGGGATAACAGCGCCATCGTAAATGGGGATAATGGGATCGGTCAAACCAGTATTTTTAGAGGTTCTTATGATTCATATTCGTTATTTCGGGGTATTGCAAACGCGATTGAGCACCCGTGAAGAACAATTGCCTTGGCACGGCGGGGACAGCGACGCACTACTCGCCCAACTGCGCGCACGCGGCGAACCGTGGCTCAGTGAATTAGCTCCCGAACGAATTTTTAAAATCGCGCTCAATCGTCAACTGATTCACACGAACACCGTCATCGCTGATGGCGCCGAGGTCGGTTTTTTACCGCCGGTAACGGGAGGCTGACGGATGATTCATACCGCTTCGAGTTGTTGGCGCGAGGTGCGCATTCAAACGCAGCCCTTCTCTCTGGGCGAGGAAGAGTCACGTCTGCGCGCGCAGGCGCATAACGCGGGCGCATTGGTCGCATTTCAAGGCATGGTGCGCGAATTTGACCATGCGCAATCTCTGCGCGCTCTGTTTTTAGAACACTACGACGGTGTGACCGAAAGCGAGATTGAGCGCATTATCGACGAAGCGGCGGCGCGTTGGCCTTTATCGGTAGTGCAAGTGATCCACCGCGTCGGCCTACTGCACGCGAGCGAGCCGATTGTGCTGGTCATGGTCTGCGCCGAGCACCGCGCCGAGGCGTTTAACGCCGCGCAATTCATCATGGATTATCTGAAAACCCAAGCGCCGTTTTGGAAACGCGAACACCATGCCGATGGCTCTGAGGCATGGGTTGAAGCCAAAGCCAGCGATCAACAGGCGAGCGAACGCTGGTCATGAGCGAGCCATCAATCACCCACTCAAAAATCGCCGGATTGATTCTCGCCGGTGGACAATCGCGCCGCATGCAGGGGCAAGATAAAGGCTTGCAGATGCTGAATGGCCAAATGTTGGTGGCGCATGTCATTGCACGCCTGCGTCCGCAGCTTGGGCAAGTTTGGTTATGCGCCAATCGCCACCTGTCGCAGTACGAGACGTTTGACCTACCGGTATTTTCCGACGAAACCGCCTATCTGGGCATGGGGCCGTTGGCGGGTATTGCGAGTTTCACTGCCCATTTACCTGATGAATACACCCATGTGCAAATTGCGCCGTGCGACACGCCGTTTTTGCCTGCCGATTTGAGCGCGCGTTTGTATGCCGCCGCGTGCGCACACGACGCGCTGGCTGTCTATCCGCAAACGACCGAAGGCGCGCATTACAGTTGCGCCCTGCTGCATCGCTCTTTGCTCGCGTCTGCGGCATCGCATTTGCACCATGATTTGAACAACCGTCAGGGTCAGCGCAGTTTGCATGGCTGGTTGGCGCAACATCGAGCTTTGGCCGTAGCAGGCTTTGACGAAGCGGACTTTGCCAACATCAACACCCCCGAACAATTACAATTACACACTGAGCACACTGACTTTTTTGGAGCGAACCATGCTTGATTATCCTTTGGCGCTTGAACAACTGCTCGCCGAAGCCCTCACGCGCCGCACTGCTGTGGCCGAGCGTTCCTTGATCGACAGTCGCGGGCATTATTTGGCGCAGGCGATCAGCGCACAGCACGACATGCCGCAGTTTGATAACAGCGCGATGGACGGCTACGCGCTGTGCCTACACGACTCCGAAGAACAACTGTCGTACCGCCTGATTGGGCGCATTGCCGCAGGTGATTCGGCGGAGCCGATTCAGTTAAAACTCGGTCAAGCCGCGCGAATTTTTACCGGCGCGCCGATTCCGCATGGTTGTAATGCGGTGATTCCGCAGGAAAATACCCAAACCACCGGTGATGAATTGGTCTGCTTAAAAGCACCGAAAATCAATGACAACATTCGCCGTCGCGGTGAGGATTTTGCCTTCGGTACGGAGATTTTGCCGCAAGGCCATTTACTCACCCCCGCCGCCATTGGTTTGGCCGCCGGACAAGGCTACGCCGCATTACCCGTGCATCGTCCGCTGCGCGTGACCGTGTTCTCCAGTGGCAATGAGTTGCTCGAACCCTCACAAGCGCTGCACAGCGGCGCGATTTACGATGCGAACCGCTACCAGCTCATCACTTGGCTCACCGCGCTTCATTGCGAGGTGCGCGATGGCGGCATTTTGCCCGACGATTTGGTACGCACCGCCGAGCAATTGCAGCAGGCCAGTAGCAACAGCGATCTGATCATCACCAGCGGCGGCGCATCGGTCGGCGAAGAAGACCACCTCAAAGCCGCGATCACTCGCATTGGCAAACTGACGCAGTGGAAACTGGCGATCAAGCCGGGCAAACCGTTTGCTTGGGGCGAGATCGGCCACGCGCGCGTGATGATGTTGCCGGGCAATCCGGTGGCGACCTTTGTCACCTTCAAAATGCTGGTGGAGCCGAGCCTGCGTGTGATGATGGGCGCTCACCCGAACCAAGCTTTGGCCGAGCCAATCAGAGCGCGGGCGAATTTCAGCGCCAAAAAAGCCGACAGCCGCCGTGAATTTCTGCGCGGTATTCTGTGGCACGATGCACAAGGCGTCGCGCACGTCGACCGAATGAGTAACCAAGGCTCGCACATGCTCTCCGCCTGCGCACAGGCGAACTGCTTGATCGAAGTTGCCGCCGGTGTGTTGGTTGAGCAAGGCCAACTGCTACCTGTACATATTATTTAGAACGGAACTGATTCATGAATAATTTGAATGATTTGAATGGTTTAAGGCCCTTGAAAATCGGCCTTGTCTCCATTTCCGACCGCGCCAGCAGCGGCGTGTATGCGGACGAGGGTTTACCCGCGTTGCAAGACTGGCTCACGCGTGCGGTGCAAAATCCATTGATATTTGAATTACGTCTGATTCCCGATGAGCAAGCGCTGATCGAAGCGAATTTGGTCGAGCTGTGCGATGTGTACGGCTGCGAGCTGGTGTTCACCACCGGCGGCACCGGCCCTGCGCCGCGTGATGTCACGCCGCAAGCAACCTTGGCAGTTGCCGAGCGCGAGATGCCGGGCTTTGGCGAACAAATGCGGCAAATCAGTCTGCATTATGTGCCGACCGCCATTTTGTCACGGCAAACTGCTGTCATTCGTGGCCAATCACTGATTGTCAATTTACCCGGCCGCCCGAAATCCATCGCCGAGACGTTAGAAGGCGTGCGCGATGCCAACGGCACTGTCATCGTGCATGGCATTTTTTCCGCTATTCCCTACTGCATCGAACTGATGGGTGGAAGCTACATCGACACGCACGAAGCGGTATCGAAAGCCTTTCGACCGAAAAAGGCCTAACTTTCCTAATCCTGCTGGGTGTGTGCGGCGCATACCGGACAATCGGAATTTTTGCTCAAGCCAAAATTGAGCCATTCGCCATTGAGCGCATCAAAAGTCTGCAATTGCCCGATGGCGGCATCGGCCAAGCCCAAAAGCACGCGCAGCGCCAAACTCGCCTGCATCGCGCCAATGACGCCCACCAGCGGTGAAAATACCCCGAGCGTCGCGCATGCACCGTCATTGACCTGCTCGGTGGTTTCAGGAAATACACAGGCGTAGCACGGAGCATCCACCCTGCACGGATCATACAGTGCGATTTGCCCCTCAAAGCGCACCGCCGCGCCGGACACCAGCGGAATGCGCGACTGAACCGCCGCTCGGTTGATCGCATGACGCGTAGCAAAATTATCCGTGCAGTCCAAAATCACATCTACCGAATGGTCGGCACACAGCGTTATCAAATCCGCCAGAGCCACGCGCTCATTCACCACCCGCACCTGAATGTCGGGATTAAGCTGCGCAATCCGCGTCGCCATGACCATGCTTTTCGGCTCGCCCAAATCCGCCATTTGGTAGCTCACTTGCCGTTGCAAATTCGACAGTTCAATCACGTCCGCATCAATCAGAGTCAATCGCCCCACGCCACTGGCGGCCAAATACGGAATCGCCGCGGAGCCAAGCCCACCGCAGCCGACAACCAATATATGACTGGCGAGCAAACGCGCCTGCCCTTCAAGGTCAATTGCATCAAGCAAAATATGACGCGAATAACGCGCCAGTTGCGCATCATTCAAGTCATTTAAATCCATTGTGAGCGGTTTTCGCTCGTGTTCAGCAGCATTCATCGGTCAACTTTAAAAAACTCTTTTATAATGCACCGCAGTATACCCTCAACCAATGCGCATCGGGCATCCACCATTGGACGTAGTGTCATCGCAGCGCGTCAATCATACAATACAGGACATAACGAGACACCATAGGACTATCGTCATGCTACAAGACCGCTTCGGCCGCACCATCGACTATCTGCGCATCTCCGTGACAGATCGCTGCGATTTGCGTTGCGCCTATTGCATCCCGAAAGGTTTTCGTGGCTTCGAGATTCCCGAGTCATGGCTCAGTATCGAGGAAATCACCCGCGTGGTCCATGCGTTTGCGCAACTGGGCACACGCCGCATTCGTCTGACCGGCGGCGAGCCGCTGCTGCGCAAGGACCTCGTACCACTGGTGCGTCAGATCAGCGCGATTGACGGCATTGACGATCTATCGCTCTCGACCAACGCCACGCGACTGGCGATTCATGCCTATGAATTGCGGCGCGCGGGCTTGAACCGCATCAATGTCAGCCTCGATTCACTGCGCGGCGAATGCGTGCGTGAAATCACCGGCAACGACAGCCTACCCAAAGTATTGCACGGCCTGCGCATGGCCAAAGGCGCGGGATTCGAGCAAATCAAGCTGAATATGGTGCTGCTGCAAGGCGTGAATGAGCAAGATGTCGGTGAAATGCTTGAATACTGCATCGAAAACGGCTTTACCCTGCGGCTCATCGAAAACATGCCGATGGGTTCGTCCGCTCGCAGCATGGGCTACGCCAGCGCGCAGCCGATACTCAACACACTCAAACACAAACATCAGCTCATACCGCTGGATAAAACTTTGGGCGGCGGCCCGGCGCGTTATTGGCAGACTGCCGACGGACGCTGCACCATCGGCCTGATCACGCCGATTTCCCAACACTTTTGTGACACCTGCAACCGCATTCGCATGGCGGTTGATGGTACTTTGTATATGTGTTTGGGGCAGGAAGAAAAATTTGAACTGCGTCCGCTGCTTCGCGCCGGCTGCTCGGACGAAGAACTCCAAAACGCCATTCGCCAAGCGATTGAACTCAAACCGGAAAAGCACGAATTCAAAGAAAAACCTGAAAAAATCGTGCGTTTTATGTCTATGACGGGCGGTTAAAACCTACACAGTTGCAATCACTTTTGCGCAATGCGCTGTTGCAAAATCAGACTGATTTTAGCGATCAACACATCCACCGCCACATTGTTGCGCTCATCACTCGGAATGATGATGTTGGCATAGCGTTTGGTCGGCTCAACAAACTGATTGTGCATCGGTCGAACCTGCCCCGTGTACTGCTCCACCACCGACTCCATCGAGCGCCCACGCTCCAGACAATCGCGCTGCATCCGCCGAATAAAGCGCAAATCCGAATCGGTATCGACGAATAATTTGATGTCCATCAGATTACGGATTTTTTCATCATACAGCGCCAAAATGCCTTCGAGGATAATCACATCCACTGGCGCTTGGTGCTTGGTATGTGTCGCGCGGTTATCGGCAGCATAGTCGTATTGCGGCAGCTCCACCGCTTCGCGTCGGAGCAAGGCACTCAATTGCGCATACATCAATTCATTATCAAACGAAAACGGATGATCGTAGTTTTGCAAACGACGTTCCGCCGGAGATAAATCCGACTGGTCTTTGTAATAATAATCCTGCTCAATAATGGTGATGGGGTAACCACTGAAATGCTCGTACAGAGCACGCGAAACCGTGGTTTTACCGGAGCCGGAGCCGCCGGCGACGCCTATGATGATGGGTTTTGTATTCATAAAAAACTGTCTGAATGTCGGTCAGTCGTGCCCAACCCAATATGTCATTGGATATTACGCGCCAAGATTCGTGGCATACGATAATTGAGACGGATTGAAAGCCATAATTATATAAGAATCAGGTTTAAAAACCCACCTATCCGGCGGATAAAACCACTCATTTCACAGATATCCGCCACGGCGTTTAGGACAAATACGCCCGCTTCAATCGCTGCCCTATCCAGTGCGCGGTGACTTGCAAAGGCTAGCCTTCATCCAATCAACTTTATTGCAACTTTATCTTCAGCACCTATTTCAAACGGACTGTGAAAAGCGCTTCGAGCTTATCGGACAAATTTTTCTATGGTGATATTCCGAGCGGCCGCCAGTGTGCTGCAATCACCGTCAAACCGCCAGATACAGTAGATCGGCCGCGTCGTTCAAGTCATCCCGATAAAACAGCGCCAGATTATCCCACTGCGCGTAATAGGTGATATCGCCCTCCTTGCCTTGATAACGCTCGGGGGCGCTAGTGGTGTCGAGTTTGAATGCTGGATACGCGATTTTTCGCAGACGGCGTAGTCTTCCAACGGCAGAGTGAGCGGCAGTTGCGCCATTAGGCTGCAGTGGGCGGGATTGTCGGCCAGCGTGGCAGTGCGGGTTGTGTGATCCAAGGTGATTTTAATTTTCATCTCTTTGGCTCCAATCAACAGCGTGTTTTTTCAACGATATTTTGGATTTCGTTATACACCACGCTATCGGCGGCAATGGTTTGGTTTTCGAGGAACGATAAGGTCTTGTTGTTTCTCTGATTTATGGATGCGAACCTTCTGAATACGGATAAACGTCTTCATCAAGCATTGACAAAGCAGACACTTTATTTCAAAAAACACCACTGATTTTTTAACATATTTACAGAAAAGCAGAAAAATCTTTTTATAATTTATTGCCTTAATAAGAGGCGTAAACCCAAAAGGACTT
>CAZCYS010000025.1:0-14538 GCA_964502825.1 uncultured Hydromonas sp.
GAGCAATGGGCGAGAGAGATTCCGAATTTCAAATACACACCGGTGATTTCGGATGCCGAGCCGGAGGATCAATGGGATGGACGCATCGGTTTTATTCATCAAGCCGTGGCCGCCGATTATCCCAATATGAGTATGCACGAAGTGTACGCCTGCGGTGCACCGGTGGTGGTGCGCTTGGCGCATGAGTTGTACACCACGCAGCATCAATTGCCCGAATCATCGTTCTACTCCGATGCATTTTTGAGCGCAAAAGATAAGGTTTAATCCGGAAAGTCACCATGACGCATGCTCTGCTGGCTGGTTTTTTAACCGGTCTGAGTTTAATTCTCCCTATCGGCGCGCAAAACGCCTTCGTGCTCAAGCTCGGCTTGTTGCGTCAGCATGTATTTGCCGTGGCGTTAATTTGCGCTTTATCCGATGCGATATTGATTTTCTTGGGCACGACTTTCGTCGGCTTTGCGCTCGGCCAGCACAGCCTCGCATTGCAGGTGGTCAAATGGTTTGGCGTCGCCTTTTTGCTCTATTACGGCGCAAAAGCGTTTTACAACGCCTTTCATCACGCCAAAGCAGGCAGCGATAATACGCCTTTGAACCAAAACATCGGGCTGAAAAGTGCTGTGTTGACCTGCTTGGGCTTCACCTTCCTCAATCCGCATGTCTATTTAGACACCTTTTTGTTGCTCGGCTCCATCAGCGCACAGTACAAACCTCTACACTACACATTCGCAACCGGCGCAGCATTCGGCTCGTTTTTCTGGTTTTTCAGCTTGGGTTATGGCGCCCGCATCCTCACACCACTCTTTAAAAAATCCATCACCTGGATGATTTTAGAATCCGCCATCGGTCTGATTATGTGGAGCATCGCCTACAAAATTTGGACACTGCCATTAAACTAAAGGCTCAGCAATATAAGCACAAGATCAGCACGAGCGTACAGAATTCAGTATAATCAAAAATCATCATCCGATTCACACAAATCAACACAGGAGTAAACACCATGGGAATTTTTGACTCAGTTAAAAACATTGTAGAAAAAGCCGTTAGCGAAGCCAAAGAAGTCGGTGAAGAATTGGCAGAAAAAGCCGAACACGCTGCTGACAAAGCCAAAGATTTAGCCGAAGACGCACTGGAAGAAGCAAAAGAATTCGCCGATCAAGCCGGTGATAAACTAACCGAAGTCGCATCAGCCGCATCGGTCAAAGCCGATGAAGCCTTGAAAACTGCGAAAGAATTCGCAGACCAAGCGGGTGACAAATTGTCTGAAGTCGCTTCCACTGCCAGCGAAAAAGCAGGCCAAGCATTCGAATCAGCCAAAACCGTTGCCAGCAATGCCGCTGAGCACGCCAAAGATTTGGCCGAAGACGTGACCAACAAAGTCAAAGGCGGTGACGGCGCGCCAAAAGCGTAATCAATGCCATCATTTGACTTGCCATCAGGCACAAAAAACCAGCGAATGTTTGTATCATTTCGCTGGTTTTTTCTATCTAAGACTCGAATACGAAGACACTAATTACAAATCCTTTACCTCAATCACATCTCGCTCCAGATACTCCTTCGACTGCATCTCGACCAGACGCGATACCGTGCGGAAAAACTCATTCGCCATCTGTCCCTCAGTGTACAGCGCCTCGGCCGGTGCCTCGGCACTGATAAATAGCTTTACATTGTGGTCATACATCACATCAATCAGCCAGGTAAAGCGGCGCGCCTGCGACGCCATCGCCGGCGTCATGACCGGCACATTCGACAACAAAATCGTGTCAAACAAACGAATCAATTCCAGATAATCGGTCTGCGAGCGCGCGGTCACGCACAACTCGGAAAAGTCAAACCACGCCACAGAACCGGCGTAGGCTTTGGCCTTGATTTCACGGTGATTGATGTGCAGCACCTGCCCTTCATTGTGTGAGCTGAGCCGATGAAACAAGTCACTCAAGGCTTTTTCTGCTGCGTCATCGTTGGGCGAATAATAAGTCTGCGCCCGGGTCAAAGTACGGCGGCGATAGTCAATCCCTGCATCCACGTTGACCACATCGGTCACGCGCTTAATCAACTCGATCGCCGGCAAAATCCGATCGCGGTGCAAACCATTCGGATACAAATCATCGGGCTTGTAGTTCGAAGTCATGACAAAGCCCACGCCGTTGCGCACCAAACCATCGAGCAAACGGTGCAAAATCATTGCGTCGGCAATGTCGGACACATGAAATTCGTCAAAGCAAATCAAGCGGTAGCGCTCCGCCACACGTTTGGCCACCTCTTCCAACGGGTCGGATTGCCCTTTGAGCGTTTCCAATTCGCGGTGCACACCGTGCATGAACTCGTGAAAGTGAATGCGAATTTTGCGCTGAACCGGACTTTGCTCATAGTAGGTATCCATCAGCATGCTTTTGCCGCGCCCCACGCCACCCCAAAAATACACGCCCTTCGGAATCTGTGGTTTGGTAAAGAAGCGGGTCAATTTATTCGCCCGTTTCGCTTTGTACTCAGTCCATTCGTCTTCGCATTGTTGCAAGCGTTTGGCCGCTGCTTCCTGCGCAAAATCCGGCGTATAGCCATGCGCCGCCAAGGTATTCAAATAAGTTTGTAAAAAAGTACTGTTACTCATGCCGCTCTTTGTCTCAAAATATCATCATGATGTTCTACGAATCACGCATCAGGTCAAACGATGCCCTTGCTCATACGGGTCATCAAAACCCAAACGCGCCAAAATCTGGCGTTCCAAATCCTCCATCAGCTCGGCTTCGTCATCGTCCATGTGATCAAAGCCTTGCGCATGCAGCACGCCGTGTACCACCAGATGTGCGGCGTGTGCAACCACCGTTTTGCCCTGCTCCTGCGCTTCGCGCGCCAATACCGCACCGCAGAAAATGATGTCCGCCTCGATAAGCTGATCTTCACCCATTTCCTCGGCCAACTGCGCGCGCACCTCTTCGGGCAAGTCCTCAAAATCATCGCTGTCGTTGTAAGCAAAGGTCAATACATTGGTGGCGTAATCTTTACCGCGAAACTCTTTGTTCAAGGCGCGCCCTTCCGCCTCATCGACAAAGCGCAGGGTCAAACGCGCATCTTGCTGCAACGCGGCTTTAACCCAACGGCGCAACAGCGGTCGGGGCAAATCCGCCATCCAATCGTGGCTGGCATCGGCGTATTGAACGGATAAAGAGAGTTTTGCCATACAAATCCTGTCATTAAGTGGGCTGAATAATCATCTGCGCGGCACGCACGCCGCTCAAATAGGCTCCATGCGTCGTACCAAAATAATGTTTGTGCGTCGCTTCGCCGGCGAAATACACGCGCTGCGCGATCGGCTGCGCCAGCGCATCGCGCGCATCCTCCGCCATGCCCAGTGCATTGAACGAATAGGAACCAAAGCTGTATTCATCCTGCGCCCAGCGGGTAATTTGCGCGTCGATTGGATTCGGTATCTCGCTGCCCAGCATCTGCCGCACGACATTCATCGCTTCCCGAACAATCTCGTCATTGCTTTTACGCTCGATCGCGCGCCCATAATCGGCCGCGTTAAAGCCTAATAACACAGGGATTTTCGCGGCATGCGCGAAATCCACCCATTCGCTCCACTGCCCTGTCTGATTGGACACCCATTCGAGCCAAACCGACTTCGGTTGCCAATGAATTCGATCAAAACGCAGATAAACTTTATTCAAAACCCCCATGCCCAAGCTGCGTATCGCCTGCTGTTTCGCTTCGGGTAGCGACGGGCTAAAAGCAATTTTTTCCGCCTGAAGCACGCCCAAAGGCACGGTCACCACCACCGCATCCGCTTTGAGTGCCTTTTGTCCGCGCAATCCAACCGTCACACCCGCATCGGTATGCTCGATTGTGTCCACGACATGGTTGGTTAAAATCGTCAAGCCTTGCGACAAATGCTGCACGATGGTTTGATAGCCCTGTTCAAACACCACATCCGCGCCACTGAACGACTGATCTTCGTCAAAATATTGTGCCGATAATTGCTCCACCGAGCCGGAATACTCCTGCTCCAATGTGGAATTGAGCAAAAACTCAATTTGCTGTGCCATCGCAGAGGTAATTCGTTTATTGCTTAAATACGCATTGACTGCCGCGCGTATCGAAACATCGTCATCCGCTTCGCGCGCCGCATCGATCGCCATCTCGATCAACTCTTCGGCAGCATCGTAATGATCGTCGTTTTGCAGCGCCGCATCCTTGGCATAAAAAACCCGCGCACTCTCCACCGAAGTGCTGATGGTTTTTGCCTGTATTTGTTTCGCCAAATCCGTGATCGGATTGCCTTGAACGCCGTGTATCCACGACGCACCCAAGTCCAGCGGCATGTCCGGCCAATGATGGCTGGTATGCGTACGCCCGCCAACGCGCTCGCGCGCTTCGAGTATCTGCACCGCATAACCGGCTTGGTGCAGACTGCGCGCTGCGGCCAAGCCCGCTAAGCCCGCGCCAACGACGATGACTTTTTTCTTTCCATTGGCCTTTGATGTTGGATTGCTCGTCTCACTCATGGCGCATGCCCAAACAGGAGTGCTCGCCATGATCGCCAAGCACAATTTCAACCAGTTTCTTCGCTTAGTGTCCATATCCGAGTCCTTTATTTGCCTGAACGCGTTTGAACCTCGGCTTCCAGCTTGGCCAATTTCGCCAAACGCGCCTCTTCTTTGGCGCGGGCTTTATCGCGCGCTTCATACGCATCGACAATGCGCGCCACCAGCGGATGGCGCACCACGTCGGCCGAGGTGAATTCCGAAAACGCAATGCCTTTGACCTTTTGCAGGGTTTGTACCGCATCGGCCAAACCGGACTTCATCCCGCGTGGCAAATCCAACTGCGACGGGTCGCCCGTTACCACCGCTCGCGCGCCAAAGCCGATGCGCGTGAGGAACATTTTCATCTGCTCGGGTGTGGTGTTTTGCGCTTCGTCCAAGATGATGAAGGCGTGATTGAGCGTTCGTCCGCGCATATACGCAAGCGGCGCGATTTCGATCATTTGCTTTTCAAACAGTTTTTGTACCTTGTCAAAGCCCATTAAATCGTACAAAGCATCGTACAACGGGCGCAAATACGGATCGACTTTCTGCGTCAAATCACCAGGCAAAAAGCCCAAACGTTCACCCGCCTCTACCGCCGGACGCGTCAGCACAATGCGCTTGACCATATCGCGCTCCAGCGCATCTACGGCGCAGGCCACGGCCAGATAGGTTTTGCCCGTGCCCGCAGGCCCCGTGCCAAAGGTGATGTCATGCGAGAGGATATTTTCCAGATAGATTTTTTGGCGCGGTGTGCGTGCCTGCAAATCCGGTCGGCGGGTATACAGCACCGGTCCAGCATCTTCCAATACCGGCAAGTTCGGATTGAGCGCGTGGCTCGGCAAACGCGCCTCATCGTCGTCTACTTTCGCACGCGAAGCATGAATCAGCAGACGCGCATCCGCGCGCTGCTCGTCCGTGCTCGCATGGCGTTTGTTGGCAAAGCCTGCCTGCAACTGCACGATGCCAAGCTGCACATCGTCAATCGACAATTCGCGTCCGGCCAAATCGTAAAAATACGCCAAGGCCTGAGCGACCTCTTGCGCACGCTGACCGCTGGCCGCGCTGATGGTGAATTTGCCACCGCGTCGGCTGATGGTGGCGTTGTACGCCTGCTCAATCTGCCGCAGATTTTCGTCCAGCGTGCCGCACAGATGCGCCAGTCGCTGATTGTCGGATTTCGGGGCAATGAATTGGGTTTTGTGTGAAGCCATAACTTATTTCGTGTTCCTTTGGGTATCCCTTTGAGGGTTGCGCTGAGTGAGCAGCTCGATGAAATAGCGCTCGTATTCGCGCAAAAATCGGTCGATTTTCACGCTGGCATAGGTGGTATTCTTACCAAACAAATAGCCCGCGTCGCGTTTGATCAGACCTTTTTGCTCGCATTCCGCCTCATTCAAGGCCATGCCCGCGAGTATGCCAACGCCCAAACCCAGCTCAACATAGGTTTTGATTACGTCGGCATCCACTGCTTCGAGCACGACATCGGCGCGCATATGTGCATCAATGAATGCCTTGTCGATTTTCGCCCGCCCCGCAAAGGCAGGTTCGTAGGTGATGATCGGGTATTCGGCAATATCGCTGATTTTCGGCTTGCTCTTATTGACCAGCGGATGATTCGCCGGAAAGAGCAATTGATGCGTCCATTCGTAGCATGCTTGCGAATCCAAGCCTTCGGTCGCGGCCAAACGTTCGGTTGCCACGGCGATGTCGGCATGGTCGTGCAACACCATCTGCGCAATTTGCGACGGCGCGCCTTCGATCAAGGACAGACGCACATCGGGGTATTTTTCACGAAATTTCGCGATCACCTGCGGCAGCACATAGCGCGCCTGCGTGTGCGTGGTAGCGATGGTCAAACGGCCAAATTTCGGATTTTTGCATTCGTACACCAAATCCTTGAACCCATCCATTTCCTGCAAAATGCGTTCCAACTGCGGCAATAAAATCGTGCCTTCTTTGGTCAGGCCACGAATGCGTTTGCCATGACGTTCA
The DNA here is from genome assembly GCA_964502825.1 of uncultured Hydromonas sp. Lineage (GTDB taxonomy): Bacteria > Pseudomonadota > Gammaproteobacteria > Burkholderiales > Burkholderiaceae > CTSOIL-112. The sequence goes on from CAZCYS010000025.1 coordinate 6,519, forward strand.
AACAAGTCAAAGCCCAAGCTCGATTCCAAATCCAAAATGGTTTTGGAGACGCCCGGTTGCGAGGTAAACAGCACTTCCGACGCACGGGTCAGGTTAAAATCCTGTCGCACGATTTCGCGCACATAGCGCAGTTGTTGCAAATTGATATTCATAGTCCATTCCTTCATCGATGATGGCTATACCACTCGAGTCACACGCCACAGCCAAATCATGGCAATGACCAAAAACAATACGGTCGGCGCCGCCGCAATCAGCACCGGTGAGTACGTCAGCAGCGGCCCCAAAAACTGTACCAAGGCGCTCAAAATAAAGAACAGCAGCCCTAAGAAAATCCCCGTCACCACACGCACGCCCACACCGCCTTTGCGCGTCTGCATAAAGGCAAACGGCAAAGCGAGCAAAAGCATGGTCAGCATACTCAGCGGGTAAAACAGCTTTTGCCAAAAACCGAGTTCAAAATCACGCGAGCGCTGACCAGTCGATTGCAAACTGTCAATCCGCTGGCTTAACTGCATGAGCGGCAGACCAACGAACGACTGCCCTTGATAACGGATGGTGGACAAGGTGTTGTCCCCCAAATTGATCGTTTGCTCATCTAATTTTTGCTCGCTTTTGCCTGCGACCACCCCGTTCTCACTCAGGCTCAAATCGTATTGATGTACCTCTTTGAGTAGCCATTGTCCGGGCTTCTCGGTCTCCTGTGCGGTTTTGGCATAAGTAACGCTTTTGAGCGCAAAGTCCGGCGTCAATTCGTACAGACGCACATCCTGCAAGGTGTCGCCATTCACCACCGTACGCACGTTGATCATTCGGCTGGCGTTCTGATCCAAAATCTGGCGACTCCAAAAACCACCGGCATTTTTAAAATACGAATCCGAATGCAAGGCTTTGTTCTTGATGCTGCGCGCCCATTGATCCGCATTGGCAATACCTGCCTCACCGACCAAAATCACCACCACCGCCAACACCGCGCCCATACTCATGATGATGCCAACCATGTGTCTGACGCTCAGACCCGAGGCACGCCACGCGATCAACTCCGAGCGCGCAGCCATGTTTGACAGCGCCAATACCCCGCCGATCAAAGTACAAATCGGCAGCAAACGATACACATAATCCGGCGAGCGCAACAGCACCACGGAGATCAAGGTGCGCCAAGTGTAATCATGCTCGCCCAAATTCTTCATCTCTTCCAAACCATCCATCGTGACCAACACGAGGAAAAAGCCCAGAAGAACCGCCAAAATCGACAGCAAAATTTCACGATAAAAGGTTTTAACAGCCAAATTCATACCCATCAACCCCGCTCAATCCTGCTTTTTCTGTAATAGACTGCCCAGAGAAAAATTCGGCAGCCGCCATGAATTGAAGCGATACCACAGCGCCAACAAACTCAAAGCCAAAAAGCCACCATGCACCAGCAGCAAGCCACGCGAAAAACGCCATTCGCCACGCGAAATATTGCTCTCGCCGATCTTAATCACATTCAGATAAATCATCAGAATCAAAATTCCCATCAGCACGCCCCAGGTTTTGGGCGAACGCGGCCGCACATAACCGAGCACCACGGCAAAAATCGCCGCCGGAATAATCATGAACGCATCAGAAAAACGCCGATACAGCTCACTCATTGCCGCTGCGCCACCTTTGTCCAATAGCTCATTGGTGAACATCTGATCGACCGGTTTTTCTTTGATCGCACCCACATCCACCTTAATCAAATCCTCCAGTGACAAACCATAGCGCCCAAAACGCATGCTGCTCACTTGCTCTTTCTCCTGCTCCAACAAATATTGACGACCGTTTTCCAAAATCAAAAACGAGCGACCATCGGCGCTCTCCTGCATTTTGGCTGACTGCGCAATCACCGTCAGATTTTTATCCGTTTGTTGCTGTGCGACGAAAATCTGCTCAAACTCTGGCAATACACCGGTTTTCACCTGACCAACGAATACCGTGCGCTCACCGCTTCTGGTGGTTTGAAACGAGCCGCTTTTGACCAAATTCAATTGACTGACCACATTATCGGTTCGAAACGCCGACATTTTCTGATTCGTCCACGGCAGCATCACCGCGTTCATAAACAGCAAAAAGCCAAACATCGGCAGCACCAGCATCCACACCGGACGGAAAATCGCCCAATGGCTCGCACCCGAAGTTTGCCACACCACCATTTCCGAATCTTTATAGATACGCGCAATCGTACTGATGAGCGCAATCATCACCGTCGCCACCATAATCAGCGGAAAATAACCCAGCGACACCACCAGCAAATACTGGAGCAGCACATCCACTGAGATTTTGCCTTGATTGACGTCATTGAGCGAGCGCACCAAAAAGAACACGGTCAAAATCGTGAACAAGGTGAAGAAAATAACCGCCGTTAACGTGATTTTTTCCCGCAAAATCGAGCGTTGAAAAATCATGGGGAAACCTATCCAAAAATAAAACGCGTACTGAACTATAATAACGCCATTGCGCGCGGCACGATAAATATGCAAACCAAACGCTTATGCACCAAACTTGGAACAGCGCGCGCTTATTATTCAAAAGCTTTATTTTACAGGAAAAACACCATGATATTTCAGATCAAAGCCGCCTCTTTGCCGAAAGGCTCAAAAAAACAGCTGAACTGCATTTTCGTCGTCGCACTGCAAAATGAACAATCCCAAGCGGCTCTGGACGCAAACACCCTGCAATTGCTACCTGAATCCGTACAAAGCGCGCTCAATACCGCCATCGCCGCCGAGCATTTCACCGCCGCCAGCGGCCAGCAAATCGGCATCATCGACCACGCCAGCCACAGCCAATTCATCGTCCTCGGCGTGGGTAAGAAACGTGAAAAAGCAGCCAAAACCGCCGCACAAGCGATCACCCAATACTGTCAGCAGTACGAAACCAAGCAAGCCTACGTCTACATTGACGAGAATTTAGATTTGGATCAGCAGGCGATCAATCAATTCATCCAATGCGCCGCCGATGCAGCCTACACCTTTGAAGCACCGAACGGCATGCACACGGGCGAGCACGCCAAGCAAAACGCCAAAAAAGCGGCACAAAGCGCCAAACGCGTGATCACATTGATGACCGCAAAAACCCCGAATGCCAAGCAAAAGCAAGAGTTCGCCCAAGCCGTCGCCATCGCCCAAGGCACCGCACTGAGCAAACAATTAGGCAATATGCCGGCCAACTACGCGACACCGACGCATTTAGGCAATATCGCCAAGCAACTGGCCAAAGAATACGGCTTCAAAGCACAGGTTTTGGAACGCAAACAAATCGCCGCGCTCAAAATGAACTCCTTCCTCTCGGTGGCCAAAGGCTCGACCGAGCCGCCGCGCTTCATCATCCTCGAATACAAGGGCAGCACCGCTAAAGCCGCACCGACTGTATTGGTCGGCAAAGGCATCACCTTCGATTCGGGCGGCATCTCGCTCAAACCGGGCGCGGGTATGGACGAAATGAAATATGATATGTGCGGTGCAGCGTCCGTTTTAGGCACATTCAAAGTACTGGGCGAGCTCAAACCCAATATCAATGTGGTCGGCCTGATCGCCGCCTGCGAAAACATGCCTGCGGGCAATGCCAACAAGCCGGGCGACATCATCACCTCCATGGCCGGTTTGACCATTGAAATTCTTAACACCGACGCCGAAGGTCGCCTGATTTTGTGCGACGCCCTCACCTATGCCGAACGCTACAAACCCGCCGCCGTGGTTGATATGGCAACACTCACCGGTGCGTGCGTGGTCGCATTGGGTCACCACCACACAGGTCTGTTCGCCAATAACGAAGAACTCGCGCAAGAGCTGCAAACCGCCGGTAAAGCGCAGCAAGACACCGCATGGCGCATGCCTTTGGACGCCGATTACAGCGAACAACTCAAATCCAACTTCGCTGATCTGGCCAATATCGGCGGTATGCCGGCCGGCAGCGTGACCGCAGCGTGCTTCCTGTCCAAATTCACCGAAAAATACCCTTGGGCGCATTTGGACATCGCGGGGACAGCGTGGAAATCCGGTACGAACAAAGGCGCAACCGGCCGACCTGTGCCGTTGTTGAGTCAATTCCTGCTCAATCGCGCAAAATAATCTGTTGAAATAACTGTTTGTGGGGGCGCACTTCATAGCGCCCTCTCATCAAACCCGCCAACGAACCCGTAAAAAACCGCCATGACCCAAATTGATTTTTTCAGCAACGCGCCCAACCGCATCGAATACGTCGCACGTTTATTGCTCAAAGTACAGCAACGCGGCCAAAACGCCGTGGTCTATGGCTCGGCGCAAACCTTGAGCGCACTGAGCACAGCACTGTGGCGTAGCGAAGGCTTTTTGGCGCATGAGATGATGTTGGACAACGAAGCTCCACTGAACGATGTCGCCCCCTTTATCCTGACCGCGTGTGAACACGAGCATTGGCCGCATCATCAGGTATTGATCAATCTATCCGACGCGCAACCGAGCTTTTTCGCGCAGTTTGAGCGGTTGATCGAAATTGTCCCTGACGAACCTGCGCCCAAACAAAAAGCGCGTGACCGCTGGCAAAGTTATAAACACACGGGCTACACGCTCAAGCATCACGATATTGCGGCGATGCGAAAATAAAAAAGCGGTCAATTGACCGCCTTTCTCTATTCCATTCCCGAAATCACTTACTTTAAATTCCCCGACAGGAATTGTTGCAAACGTTCGGACTTCGGTTGCGACAAAATCACCCGCGGATCGCCCTGCTCTTCAATCATGCCTTTGTGCAAGAAAATCAAATGGTTGGATACTTCGCGTGCAAAACCCATTTCATGCGTCACAATCACCATGGTGCGGCCTTCTTCGGCCAGTGCGCGCATGACTTTGAGCACCTCGCCAACCAGCTCGGGATCCAGCGCAGAAGTCGGCTCGTCAAACAATATGACTTCCGGCTCCATTGTCAAGGCGCGTGCAATCGCGACGCGCTGCTGTTGTCCGCCCGACATGGAGGATGGGTATTTGTCCTCCGCATTTTGCAGGCCGACTTTGGCCAGATATTGGCGCGCACGCTCGGTCGCCTCGGCTTTGCTCATGCCGAATACGCGAATCGGAGCTTCGATCAGGTTTTCCAACACGGTCATGTGCTGCCACAGATTAAAGTGCTGAAACACCATGGACAGACGGCTGCGAAAATGTTGCAATTGTTTGGCATCAGACGCCACCAACTCTCCGGCTTTACTCACTTTGAGATTGAGCACCTCGCCATTGAGCGCAATCGTGCCTTGATTCGGTTTTTCCAACATATTGATGCAACGCAAAAAGGTACTTTTGCCCGAGCCTGATGAACCGATGATACTGATCACATCACCCGCATTCGCGGTCAAAGATACGCCGCGCAGCACTTCGTTGTCTCCATAGCGTTTGTGAATATCGCTGACTTTTAATTTTTCCATGCTCATAGTGTTCTACCTTTGATTTCTTTTTTGTTGACTGTATTAATCGCTTTGAATCAATCTCGATTGAGTTCTGATATTTACGGCCCCAAGGCATCGCCCAAGCCCAAATCTTTCGCGCCGGACACGCTCACCAACGTCGTCCCCTGCTGGGCAAAGTTGGCATGATGCACCGCGTAAACAAATCCATCGGTCGGCGTGGTGACGGGCGTGCAGATTTGATGAATCGGGTCAATGATGTCCGCCACCACTTGCCCTTGCGTTACCGTGTCGCCCGGATGGACGCGATACACGGCAATCCCTGCCAATGGCGCCAGCACATAGCTCAAACCGGACAATGGATTCGGCTCACGAATCAAATCAGGCATGGCTTGAATCGCCTGCTCATCCAGTTTAATCGCGCCGATATGCGCCAAATACTGAACAATCGCCTGCGCATCGGTCTGCGCCCATTCGTGTTGCAAATCCCCTTCGCCCCGCAATTCAATGGTGGTGCTAAAGCACGCCAGCGGAATATTCGCCTGCGGAAATTCGCGGCTCAAGCGCAGCCAAATGGTGGACAAAAATTCGTCAAAAGCATTTGAGCCGGAGTTTTCCGACAGAATCTGGCATTCGCTGCGCAAATAACGCGCCAGCGGCTCTAATTGCGGCCACAACTGCGGTAGTGTATAGGTGTGCATCACGGCTTTTTCATCGCAGTGCAAATCCAACACCACATCCGCATCATGAGCCAAACCAACCAAGGTCGATTGCAGCAAGTCCACTTGGGTATTCGATTGATACGCCGCAATTTCCTGCGCCATCAGTGCGCGAATGGTTTTGACATTCGCATTGCCATCGCTGCTCAAAACACTTGGGTCTGCCTTTAATTTGGCCAGCACGCGCTCATACAGCGGGAAATTGGTCAGACGATTGAAATTGCGTCCGGTAAACAGGTCAAAGCGCCCCGACTGATGGTACATCAGCGTTTGCCCCAAGCCAATCGGATTGCACAGCGGCACGAGGACGATGTGCGCTTTGATGCGACCTTCTTGCTCCAATTGCTCCAACAGCGGGCGCAAATGATAGGCGACCAACGAGCCGGGCAATTCATCCGCATGCAAGCTCGCCTGAATATAAATTTTCTGCTCGGCGTTTTGCTCGCCAAAGCGCAAGACCGTCAGATGACGGGTCGTGCCCAATGACGTGCCATCCAGCGCATGATATTCAATTTTCATAAGCTTTTCTCTCAGACAACGATCAATGCGAACGTGGACGCAAATGCGCCAAATAGCGTTTTTCCAGCGCCTTGAACACCAGCACCAAAATATACGTCATGATCAAGTACATGATAGCCGCCGGAATATACGCCACGAACGGCTGATAATGCGTCGAATTGAAACGCACCGCCTGACCGGTGATTTCAAACAGCGTGAAACTGGAGGCCAAGGCGGTTGCCTGCAACATCAAAATCACCTCATTGCTATACGCAGGCAAAGCGCGACGCAAGCTTGATGGCAGCACAATGTGACGCATCACCTGAAACGAGCTCATACCATAGGCGCGCCCCGCCTCGATTTCACCATACTCGGTATTATTGATCGCACCGGAGAAGATGATCGTCGAGTACGCGGCCGTATTCAACGTCAGACCCAGCAACACCCAAAAATACGCATCGCGCAAAAAGCCAAAACCGTCTTGGGTCATCAGATTTTGCACCCAGCCCAAACCACCGAAGCCATCATAAAAAATATACAACTGTACCAGCAGCGGCGTGCCGGTAAAGAAAAAGGTGAACAAGCGCACCAACTTGGCCTGCCATGTCGTTCTACGAGAATGAATCACCGACAAAGGCAAAGCCAGCAAGCCGCCGACTAACAGCGATACAAAGGTCAAGCTGAGGGTCAATGGCAAGCCTTCCAAGGCTTGCGCGAACGATTTGCCCCACAACTCCAGCAGTTCGTTATTCATAGCGTACCTCCACAATGCCTTTGCGATAGGTTCTGTCCAAGTATTTGAACAAATACAACGATGCGATGGTAATCAACAAAAACGCCACCGCCGCACACAAATTAAACAGCAAAGACTGATGCTCCGCCGCACCGGCTTGGTTCGCAATGCGCACCACATCCTCCAGACCGATGATGGACACAACGGCCGTTGCTTTGGAGAGCGCCAGCCAGTTGTTGCGAATACCGGGCAAGGCAAAACGCATCATCAGCGGAAACGTGATGCGACGCAAAATTTGCCAATCGCTCATGCCATACGCCATGCCTGCTTCCATTTGCCCGGGCGGAATCGCCATGATCGCACCGCGTATGGTTTCGGTAAAATATGCGCCGTAAATCAACGACAGTACCAGAACACCTGCTGTGAACGGGTTGATTTCGATCAGGCCAAAGCCCAAATACTCGGTCCATTGGTTCAGCCACATCTGAATGCCGAAAAACAGCAATAACATCCAGACCAGCTCAGGCACGCCGCGCAGGATCGACGAATAGGCCGAGGCAATCGCACGCACCCACGCAAAGCGCGACAGGCGCATCTGCGCGCCGATCATACCGATGACAAAAGAGAAAAAGAATGAGGTTGCCGCCACCGCCAAGGTGAGCAAAGCCCCTTGAA
>CAZCYS010000026.1:0-13789 GCA_964502825.1 uncultured Hydromonas sp.
GATTGGCCAGATAAAATCCGACATAGCCTGCGGCAAAGCCGTCCGCATTGAATTTGGATTTGCCTGAACTCCAATTGCGCGCCACCACGGTTTTCTCCACATCCTCAAAATTCGGCGTATCCAAGGCAATGGCGCGAATCGGCCGTCCTTGCGCGTCAGTGGCGGCGGACAAAATGCGTTTGTGTTCCTGCGTGGCATGATAATCGGACGAGTCGGGGTCATTGTCCAAGGTGTAAACGACCTGCGCCGGCCCCACGAAGCGCGCGTAAAAATCAATATGGCCGTCGGTAATTTCCTTGGCGCGCACGCCGGGCAGCCAAATGACTTTTTTAATGCCTAAAATCCGCGCCAATTCGGCTTCCACATCCGCTTTGCTTTTATTCGGATTGCGGTTCGGATTCAAAATACAGCTCTCGGTGCACAGAGCCGTGCCTTGCCCATCCACTTCGATGCCACCGCCTTCCATCACCAGCCAGGTGCTGATTTTGGTCGCACCGGTTTGGCCGATGATGAAATCCGCAACCCGTTGGTCTTCGGTCACGCGTTGATCGCCAATGCCGTTTTCGGCTTTCTCCGGATCTTTACGCCAGCCCGACGCGCCGGTGTCCTCCTGCCCCCAACCGTTGAAATTGAAATTCACCGCGTACAGATTTTTGTCCGCCGGTTGACCCACGGCATGCACGAAAACCGGCGCGGTATCGCGCGTCCACAAATCATTCACCGGCTGAATGAGCAGCTCAATCGCACCCGCCGCCTCTATCGGCGGTAGGGTTTTGCCACCGGTGTAAACTGCGTTTTCCTCATATTGACCGACAGTGGCGCTCACCGGCTCTGCGCGAATCTGCGTCAGAAAATCCAAGGCTTCTTGTTTGTCCTTTTCATTGCTCACCAGCATTTTCACGGGTTCGAAACGCGACAAATTGGCCGCAATGCGCATCAAATCTTTACGCGCAATCGCTCGGCTCGCGCCGTAATTACCACTCGTGCCCCACGCTGCGGCAGTCGCGCCATATGCCATCCATGTGGCGCTGTGGGGTTCACCCTCATCGGGCATGAGATATCCGCCTGGGGCAGTCACCGATATTGCGGAGGGCGTCTGTTCTACACCGTCGGCGCACGCCACGATAGGCAGGATGGACAATGCGCCCAGCCCCTGAATGAATTGTCGCCGTGATAAACGAACGCGTGTCATGATGTTTCCTTTTTAACTCGATATGACTCCATTTGAGCCTCAATTTGAACCCTTAGGGGTGCATTATACACATGCCCAATCAGCTTCAATTTCGGGCTTTATGGTATGATCCGCGCTATTTTAATCCGTTTGGACAGCACTATGACGCAATCACAATTACGCTTTAGCGGCGACATCAAGGACTATCGTCAACCGATGGTGACCTCGCTCGGGATTATCTTGGGTTTTTTACTCAATTTTTTGGCGAGTTGGTCAGCGGAAAGCGATACGGAAGCGGCGATACAAACCACATCCGATTGGCTGATCGTAATCGCGCTGTTGGTCTCACTGCTGGGGATGCTATGGGTGCTGTATCGCGTGCTGAACAACCGTTTGGTCTCGCCCGACACCTCGTCCGAGCAGGTGGCGCGCTATTATCAAACGACATTTAAGCTGTATATCACCAGCGTTAGCTTGGCGTTTTTGGGCGTGATTATTTCGTTGTTTTTCTAAATGGCGGCGAGGTGAGAACACCTCGATCAACCGCGCTCAATGACACAAATCGCTGTCGGATTCGTCCAGCATGGCGTGCAGCAGGGCGTCGTCAATACTTTGCTCATCCGCCCATAAAATCGTCAGCACCAAGGCTTTGAAATGCTCAACGCTACTTGGCACCACCGGCAGCATCATGCAACGCTCAACGATGCGCTCGCGCTGCTCGGCGCTGATGGACGCGCCATGCGCCAAACTGCTGAGGAAATTTAAGTTTTCATCACCCAAATGCAGCCGCTCGGCACTGTGATAAACGCGGTGACTGTGCGCATGGGTGGCGTGAACCACCTCAATGCCCAAGGGCTGGCGCAATAATTCAACCCAAGCAATCGCCGCGCGCACTTCGTTTTCCTCGAAACCTTCGTACGCCAAACGACGTGCGAGCGTCGCCGCATCAGGGCATTGCGTAATGCCTGCGTAGTTTTCGAGTAGGTAGAAGAAAATGTCGGCCACGTTAAAATCCTTTGCAACTGGAGGCTGAGATGAATGCGTCGGCGCTGCGAGCGCTCTGTGAGTGCGCAAATGACGCGCAATGCGGACGTATTTTACCCGAAAACCCATGAGGTCGCCGAACAAAAGCCCGTAACGCTATACTTTCAGCTCAAGCGTGCATAAATATGACCGGCGCGTTTTTCAATCTCGCCTTGTAACTCCAGCCCCATCAGCTCGGCCAATAGTTCGCCAACGTCCAAACCGGTGCGCGCCGCCAGCGTGTCAATGTCGCACGGATCGTGACCCAGCGCAGTCAAAATGGTTTGCGCCGCCGCGGAAACGTCGCTTGCGCCTGAGGCCGTATCTGACGATGCGCTCACAGCGGAAACTCCCTCATCTTCTAGCGCCGAAATCACTCGCGTGTGCAGCGGCACGCGCAATTCGTCCAAAATATCCTGCGCGCATTCGACCAATTTCGCGCCCTGTTTGATCAAGGCGTGGCAGCCTTTGGACAGCGGCGAGTGAATCGAGCCGGGGATGGCGAATACCTCACGGTTTTGTTCCAGCGCCTGCCGCGCGGTGATCAACGAGCCGGATTGCAGCGCCGCTTCCACCACCAAGACGCCTTGCGACAGGCCGGAAATGATGCGATTGCGTCGTGGAAAATGCGTTGGCTGCGCTTTTGCGCCGAGCGGAAATTCACTCACAATCAAACCGTGCTCGGCAATTTCGTAGGTCAATTTTTGATTGCGCGCGGGGTAAATGATGTCGCAGCCTGTCCCAATCACCGCGATGGTGGAGCCGGCCATACTCGGCGCACGGCGGTAGGCTTGGAGCGCGCCTTGATGCGCGGCAGCGTCAATGCCGAGCGCGAGGCCGGAGATGATGTGGCAGCCGCCTTGCGCCAGCTCTTCGGCGAACCACTCGGTGTTTTTGATGCCCTGCGCGGTGGCGTTGCGACTGCCAACGATGGCCAAGGCGCGCGACGCACCGGAAGTATTGAGTAACTCAATCCGCCCTTTAGCGTACAACAGCGCGGGCGGATCACTGGTGGTTAGCAATGCGGACGGATATTGTGGACAAGCCAAGGTGATGAGGTGGTTGTTCGGCTGTGCGAGCCACGCCAGCGTGCGCTCGATTTGCTGTTGCAACGCCTCGTCCGGCTCGCTCAATAAATTGCGCGTGACACGCTCAGACACCACACGCATCAGCGTGCCGTAGCTTTGCGCGAAGATTTGTTCGGGCAGGCCAAAATGCGTGAGCAGCAAGCGCGCAGTCACATCGCCCACGCCCTCGGTCGCCAATAGCCGCAGCCACGCAGCGATTTCCGCTTCATTGAGTGAGATAGCAACGCGTGGCTCGACGGTCATGGCGCATCCGCTGCGGCTGAAGTGAGTCGTTTTAAATACGCGCCGCGCACAACTTCGCGCTCGGCATTCTGAATCTGTATGATGCTGTAACGCGGCAACACCTGCACGATGCGCACCTGTGCGCGTTGGCGCGTGACCTGCGTATTTTTTTGTGCCGCATCGATCATCTCAACCAACGCCCAGCGCTGCTCCGGCGTCACGCCGTGCTCCGCCCCTTGATCCATGATCGCAATGCTGTTGTGCGCACCAATCAGGCGGGCATTGGACGCGGGTAAAAACCCGAGCAAACGCGCCTGCGTGCTGGGCGCACTCGATGCGCTCAACAGGGTTGGCGCGGATGATTGAGGCGCCGTCAACTGCACACACATCCGCGGCACCACCTGGTCACCGCGATCAACCTCTTCCACAGCCTGCGTAATCCGCAGCGGCGCGATGAATTCACGCGTCGCGCTATTGCTGCCCGACGATTCAACCGACAAACGCGCATCCCAACGTGCCTTGGCGATCAGGCGTACAAAGCGCCCCAGCGTTTTGCCATTCATATCGTTGATCGGCTCGCCCGCGCGCACCAATAAATACGGCTCACGTTGTGCCAAACGGCTCAACTGCGCCGCGTCCGATACCGACGAGTGCCAGCGAATCAGCACGCTGTCGTTTTTCGCGCCCAAAAACCGCTCCGCATCCGCCGGCGTTAGCGGCAAACTGCGTGCGGCGCGGTTGCCTGCCTGAGGTTGATTCAACTCATGTTGCTTGAACTCATGCGGCTCAAACCACCATTGGCCGTAGGCATCACCGCCACCGTGCGCTTGCACGATGCTCGGTTGCAATTGGAACACCTCGGCGCAGGTCATTGACTGCGACAAGTCCGTTGCCGCAGTCTCGGCGTGTGCCGAAAACATACAAGCGCCGAATAAAATGGCTGCGATGCGCTGCCGAGCAGCGGGCTTGGAAAGGGCTGTGGTAAAATGCGTGGATAAATTCATGGTGTGCGGATTGGTCAATGAGTCATCGGACAAACGCGCATCCGACGGCCCACCTTGGCGCAGCAAACGGAGCGAGCGCAGGGTGGGCGCATTATTCTACAAGAGATGGTAAAGAATTATGGCGGTATTGTCTATTTTAAAGTTCCCTGATCCGCGTTTGCACACCGTTGCCCAACCGGTCAGCACGTTTGACGTAGCGTTGCAAACCACAATCGACGATATGTTTGAGACCATGTACAGCGCCAAAGGCGTGGGCTTGGCCGCAACGCAGGTGGACATTCATCATCGCATCGTCGTCGTGGATACCTCTGAGGAGCGCGATCAGCCGCTGGTCTTCATCAATCCCGAAATCGTCGCACAAAGCGTCGAACAAAAAGAGTGGGAAGAAGGCTGTCTGTCCGTACCCGAAATTTACGAGACCGTCACCCGCCCCGATCGCGTGCGCGTGCGCGCGCAGGATGCAAAAGGCGAATTTTTTGAAATGGAATGCGACGAACTGCTCGCCGTGTGCATTCAGCACGAAATTGACCATTTGAACGGCAAAGTATTCGTGCAATACCTCTCCAACCTCAAATTAAACCGCATCAAAAACAAAATTAAAAAACAACAGCGCGAAGCGCAACAATAAAGGCTGCCCATGAACGTGATTTTCGCCGGCACCCCCGTTTTCGCCGCCCGCGCCCTATCCACCATCATCGACGCGGGATTTAACGTCCCGCTGGTACTGACCCAACCCGACCGTCCGAGCGGGCGCGGCATGAAACTCACGCCCAGCCCCGTCAAGCAAGTGGCGCTACAACACAACATCCCCGTCGCACAGCCGATTTCCCTGCGCCTGAACGGCAAATACCCCGAGGACGCGCAAGCGGCACGCGCGCAAATCACCGCTGCGCAAGCCGACGTCATGGTCGTTGCCGCCTATGGTCTGATTTTGCCGCAAGACGTGCTGGATTTACCCAAACACGGCTGCATCAATATTCACGCCTCGCTGCTACCGCGCTGGCGCGGCGCCGCACCGATTCACCGCGCAATTGAATCAGGCGACACCGAGACCGGCATCACACTGATGCAAATGGACGCGGGGCTGGACACTGGCGATATGCTCGCAATCGAACGCCTGCCCATTACCGAACAGCACACCACCGCAACATTGCACGATGAATTGGCCGAAATGGGCGCGCGCATGGTGGTGGACTATTTGCGTCAACTGCGCGACGGCGCTGCGCCGCAAGCCACGCCGCAGCCAACCGACGGCGTCAGCTACGCCGAGAAAATCGATAAGGCTGAAGCAAAAATCGATTGGACACAATCGGCACAGGCTATCGCGCGCAAAGTACGCGCGCTTGATCCCGCGCCCGGCTGCGTGTGTACCTACATGGAACAGCCGCTCAAAATTTGGGCGGCACAAACCGACGAAACCCTCAGCAAAGAGCACATTGCCGGAACCATCATCGGCGTGGACAAGCACGGCGTGCGTGTCGTATGTGGCGACGGCTCGGTGCTGCGCATCACACAGATGCAAAAGGCGGGCGGTAAGCGCAGTCCGGCACATCAAGTGGCCGAAAGCCTGAAACTTGCTGTGCAGCAGCAATTGAATTAACGACCGATGATGTCAAAAAGCAAAAAGCGAGCCGAGGCTCGCTTTTTTCTTGCTCATGATCAATTAACCACGTTGTGCGGCAAACGCTCGGCACGCATCGCCGTACAATTGGAAAATCTTGATCCACAACGGGTTTTCATGCGTTTTCCATTCAGGGTGCCATTGCATACTGAGTGTGAAGTGCGGCACGTCGGAGCAGTACATGGCCTCGATCAAGCCGTCCGGTGCATGCGCCAGCGGCGTCAAACCTTTACCTAATTGCTTGATACCCTGACCGTGCAAGGAGTTGACCATAAATTCGGTTTGACCCAGCGCATTAGCAAACCATGTGTCCGGCACCAATTGCACCGGATGGTGTGGTCCGTACATTTCGTCCAGCGGAATGTCGCTGCCTTTTTCACGGTGATCCATTTTGCCTTCGGTCTCGTGTACTTTTTGGTACAGATTACCGCCACGAGAGATATTCAGCTCCTGATGCCCGCGACACACGCCCAAAAATGGCAAACCGCGTTCCATCGCCTTTGGAATCAGCGCCGAGTTAAATAAATCGCGCTGTGGGTCTTGCCCAATATCAGGGGTTTCGTGTTCTTCACCATACAAAGAAGGCATGATATTGGTCGATGCGCCTGATAAATACACGCCATCGGCCATATCCAAATACTGATCCAAATCATCCGCGCCGTAGCAGGTTGGAATCAATAGGGGAACGCACTCGGAAAAACGTACGATCGGATCCGAATATTTTTGCCCCAGTACCTGATAATTCAGGCCGGATAGTTCGCGATCACCCATGGTGATCAACACCACCGGTTTGCGTTTGCCATTTGTCTTTGTATGATTGGAAATACTCATGCGTCACCTATAGAAATTTGCGATGGGCATACTGTAGCTGAAACGCAAACTGAGTTGACAGCACCACTTGAGCACGACCCAAGCATACACTCCGGCACGCGACAAACACGAAAAACCACTTTATTTTCATGGTATTAACAGGTGGCGATCATTCATTCAGCCATTTTACGCCCAGGTCAGTTATGTACAAAATGTGGCGTTATGCCAACCAAAATGCAGGTATTTATGGAATACCTACGCCAAAAACATTCATAAACCATTTATTTTTTAAGGTTTTGGGCTTACAATAAGAACGTTTTAGACGACCTGCTATATGCCTTGCTGGCTTGGGCAGAAACCGTTGATCTGCATAGCATCGAGCAGAAGCAGCGCGCGCAGGTAAGTAACACCGTGTTTGCTCTGTGGTTAAATAAGCAAGCACCTCAATAGGTAATGGATACATAGGACTTGGATATGACTCAATCTCAAAACCCGCACACCCCAACCAACGAGCAAGACGAACATCTCTCGGAAACCAGTGCAAACGTAATTACCTTAATCGCATTGGCCGTTGTCACCGCAGTTGTTGGTATCCTATATTTCTTGGCGCAGGTAGTCAGCTCGAACGCCATGGCACAAACCCGCGCCGCACAAATGGAAGAACAAATTGTTGAGCGTCTGCGTCCGGTGGCCGGCTTTGAAATGGGTGCAAGCTCCAAAGGCCCGAAAACCGGTGAAGAAGTGTACAACAGCCTGTGTACCGCATGTCACGCCGCAGGTGTAGCTGGCGCGCCGAAAATGGGTGATGCAGGTGCATGGGGCGCACGTATTGCGCAAGGCCAAGCCACATTGTTCAAACACGCCATCGAAGGCTTTACCGGTAAAACCGGTGTGATGCCTGCCAAAGGCGGTAATCCCGCCCTGAGCGATTTGGAAGTGGAACGCGCTGTTGTCTTCATGGCCAACAAGAGCGGTGGCTCTTTGGCCGAACCCGCAGCTCCTGCTGCTGACGGTGCCGCTCCGGCAGATGGCAAAGCCGCACCCGCCGCTGGTGCAGCAGCCCCTGCAGCCGATCCTGCGAAAAAATAAAGGCATCGCATCCAACGATGCGCGCCTTCACCCCTTGATCACCTCGTTTTAAGATCAATTCGGGACAAAATTACAACACCTTGCCGAGATTATGCAATCTCGGCATTTTTTTATATCCCCATGGAGATAAATGGGATTGAAAGTCAGCTCAAATCATCATATACTGCAAAAAGGCGTATGCCTCCCCCGTTTTTCCTCCCTAAACGGGGCGATCGTCCAACGACGATATTTTTTACCCCGAGTTTACTCGGGGCTTTTTTATATCTTTTGATTAAAACGCCGTCATACCGAGAGCAAAACTCCGCGTGTGTGGAGACCAAGATTCCCCATCAAAAACCCGAAGACAATTTGACAACTATCGAATTGTTTTTTAGAATTGCCAGCCATGAGCACCGGATTTGTGTCCGCTCAACAACCCTTATCGTTCAAACCATCTGGTTGATAGCGGCACTCTTCTCCCGAAACATTCAAGCGCAAAGTACCGATGGAAACAGACATCAAACTACTGGCACGGCAGTTCAAAGCACTATCCAATGAACACCGCTTGGCCTTATTCATCACCATCCTCACGCACGAGCAGGAGCACGGACGCGAACGCGGCTGCCTGATCAGCGACATGGTGTCGGGCTGGAAAATCTGCGCGCCCACCGTATCACATCATGTGCGCACGCTCGAATCGGCGCAACTGATTGATGTGGAAAAAAATGGCAAATACATCTTGGCACGCATCAATCTGGACTCCTATCGCTTGATGCTGCGCCTTGGCCGTGTGCATCCGATTGATGAACACATGGCACAATGGCTGAATCCTGAATCGACGCCGACCGCTTCTTCTATTTAAATTCAACCTCAAACCCAACTCAAAGGTGTTTATGAAACACGCCATCCTATCCCGAACTGTGCGTTTATCAAGCATGGCACTGGCCATTGCCGCGCTGTCTGCCTGCGCCGTCATGACGAGCAAACACGAACCGCTGGCACAGATCAACAACGACGTCCTGAATTTGCCCACCACCTCTGGTCAAACCTTGGCGCAGTGGCCGCACGAAGGCTGGTGGCGCGCGTACAACGATGCGACATTGAACCGACTGATTGAGCAAGCACTGGCCGACGGGCCCAGTTTACAGGTTCTGGCCAAACGCGCCAAAACCGCGCAGAGCAACGCCGACGCCGTGCGCAAATCGCACTATCCGGCGGGGCAAATCAAGGCCACTTGGACCGGGCAAAAATTCTTTGACGCCAATGTCGATGCCTATCAACAGAATTTGCAAGGATATTTGCAGCAAATGGGCATGAGCGGCGGCATCCCCGACCAAGGCATGGAGCAAACCGACATTTCTGCCGGTCTGTCGTGGGACTTGGATTTATGGGGCAAAAACCGCGCCGCCTACAATGCCGCGCTGGGACAAAGCCGTGCTCAAGCGCTGGAGTACGAAGCGGCACGCCAAGGCGTGATCACGCAAATCGTCGGCTTGCATGCGAATATCTCGGCTCTGCAAAGCCGCCAAGCGATTTTGCGCCAAATGATCGCCCTGCAAACCACACTCAAACAGCGCTGGCTTGAACGCGAGCGCGCAGGTCTGCAACCCGTGCAAAACAGCGTGCAGACCGACATCATGATTGCACAGATGGAGCAGCTCTCCGCCGGTCTGAATGCACAACACGAGGTACTGCGCGCGCAACTGGCCGCACTGGTTGGCCTGACGCCGCAGCAATTACCCCCGATCAGCGCAAGCGGTACATGGGCGACCTTGCGTTTACCCAATCACTTGAGCACCAATATTTTAGGCTCGCGCCCCGACATCGCCGCCGCACGTGAGTACATCACCGCAGCGAGCGAACAGGTGAAATCGGTGCGCGCCGAGTTCTACCCCGACCTCAACCTGAGCCTGTTTACCGGTTTGCAAATCATCGGCTTGGACGATATTTTGCGTTTTAGCGGCAAAAACATGGGCGTCCGACCGGCCATCACGCTGCCGCTGTTCAGCAGCGTTCAGCTCAATGCCAAGCTACGCATCCAGCAGGCGCAGTTAGACACCGCCATCGCGCAATACAACAAAACCGTATTTGAGGCCATCTCCGACGCGGCGCAACAACTGGCACAACACCGCCAAACGCAAGCTCAAGTCAGCCAGCAAGCGCGCATTGTCAAAAACCAGCAAAAATTGGCCGACCTGGCGCGTCAGCGTTACCAAGCTGGCATGACACCGCAGATGGAAACGCTCGGCTTACAAGCAGCCGCCTTGAGCGCGCAAGACGCGCTGTACGCCAACTACGCCGCACGGCGTTTGCAAGAAGCGCGACTGGCCAACAGCTTGGGCATTGAATTTTCCGCCATCGTCGACAGCCAGTAATGACGTTTATGGCACCTATTACAGCGATCAAATCAATCACCACCGCATAACCATCCTGACACGAGGAATTTATGAGTAACGCAGAACAACACGACATCAACACCGCGTCGGCATCAACAGCCTCAGATGCGCAACAGGTGCAACAAGCGCAACAACAGCAAGACGCGCAAAACCAACGCAAACGCAAAACCGGCCTGACCATCGCCATCGCGCTGTTCCTCATCGCCGGCTTGGCTTGGTTGGCCTACTGGTTCTTCTTTTCGCGCCACCACGAGACCACCGACAACGCCTACGTTTCCGGCAATATGGTGATGCTGAACGCACAAACCGTCGGCACGGTCGAGGCCATCATGGCCGATGAAAACCAAGAGATCAAAGCCGGTCAAGTGCTGATCAAACTCAACCCGACCGACGCGCAAGTCGCCCTGAGCCAAGCGCAAGCGCAGCTCGCGCAAGCCACGCGCCAAATCCAAAACGCATTCAACAGCGCGGGCGTAGCCAATGCGCAATTGAGCCAAGCACGCAGCGCGGTACAAATCGCACAAGATGCGGTCAATCGCCGCGCGAAACTGGTCGGCACGGGCGCAGTGAGCAAAGAGGAATACGATCAAGCGCGCAATGCCTTGATTCAAGCGCAAGCCGCCTACAAAACCGCGACCGAGCAAAGCAAAACCGCGACCGCGCAAATCGCCGGTACGACCCCGCAAAGCCATCCCGCCATCGAAGCGGCCAAAGCAGCATTTCGCAGTGCGTACATCAACAACAAACGTCTGGCCGTGCTCGCGCCGATTGACGGCGTGGTGGCCAAACGCAGCGTACAAGTCGGCCAGCAAATCGCTCCGGGCGCACCGTTGATGACCATTGTCGCGGCCAATCAAGTGTGGGTGGAAGCCAATTACAAAGAAACACAATTGGCGAATTTGCGCGTCGGTCAGCCGGTCGAGTTGACCTCGGATGTGTACGGCAGCGGCGTGAAATTCAACGGCACGGTGCAAGGCATCGGCATCGGTACGGGCGCGGCATTCTCCGTCCTGCCTGCGCAAAACGCCACCGGCAACTGGATCAAAATCGTTCAGCGCATTCCGGTGCGCGTGACCATCGACCCCGAGCAATTGAAACAGCATCCCTTGCGCGTCGGCATGTCCATGCATGTGAGCATCGACACCCGCGATCGCAGCGGCGCGGTATTGGGCGCGGTGACCGGCACGCAAGCACCGGCGAATCTGCAAACCAATGTCTACAACCAAGATGAGGCCGAAGCCAATCAGATGGCCGATCAGATCATTCAGCAAAACCTGCGTTGAGCAATGGGTGATCAATGATGAGATGACACGCAAGCACCGTGAACGGCGTAAATCCGCTCTGTGACTGCGGCTCACTCATTACAGACTGAAAATTTTAGGATCATTCATGAGTTCAAATCACGCAGAACCGATGAATCAGAACGAAGTGCACGACAAGGCACACAACAAGGCGCACGACAAAGCGCAGACCGATACCACTCCTGCAAGCAGCAGTCACGCCAGTACGGTACTGCCGCCGCTGCACGGTGCGCCCTTGGTATTCTTAACCTTGGCCACGGCCTTGTCCACCTTCATGGAGGTATTGGACACCACGATTGCGAACGTGGCTGTGCCGACGATTTCCGGCTCGATGGGCGTCTCCGCGCGCGAAGGTACGTCGATCATCAGCTCGTACTCGCTGGCCGCAGCAATTGCCGTCCCGCTGACCGGCTGGCTCGCGCGGCGCTTCGGCGAAGTGCGCTTGATGATCGCGTCGGTGCTGTTGTTCACCTTGTTTTCGGTGCTGTGCGGTTTGGCACCGAACTACGACATGCTGGTGTTTTTCCGTCTGATGCAGGGTTTGGTCTCCGGCCCGATGGTGCCGCTCGGCCAATCCATCATGATGAACAGCTATCCGCCGGAAAAACGCGGCGTCGCGATGGCTTTTTGGGCGATGACGGTGGTTATTGCGCCGGTCGTCGGGCCGGTGCTGGGCGGGTATATCACCGAGGAATATTCGTGGCATTGGATTTTCTATATCAACGTGCCCATCGGTTTATTCTGCGCATACAGCATTGCTACTTTGCTCAAAGGGCGCGAGTCGAAAACCACCAAGCAGCCGATTGATATCATCGGTTTGAGCCTGCTGGTGATCGGTGTCGGTAGCCTGCAATTCATGCTGGAACACGCCAACGATCTGGGCTGGTTCGAGTCGAACAAGGTCATCATTCTGACGATTTTTGCTGTGGTCGGCTTGGTGTTGCTGACCATTTGGGAGTGGTATGAGCGAAATGCGGTGGTGGATTTGCACCTGTTGCGCAGCCGTAATTTTGCCATCGGCGTGAGTTTGCAAACGATCGGGTTTACCATTTTCTTTGGTAATATGGTGGTGGTGCCGCTGTGGTTGCAAACGGTCATGGGCTATGATTCGTTCCACTCGGGTCTGGCGGTCGCGCCGGTGGCGGTGTTCTCCGTGTTGTTCTCGCCGGTGATCGGCATGAATATGCACAAGGTGGATTTGCGCTATTTGGTGATTGCGGGCTTTGGCTTGTTTGCCTTCGGTAGCTGGTACTCGAGTCTGCTCACGCCGGATGCGACCATGAATCAAATCATGATCGGGCGGTTCTTGTTCGGCATGGGCATTCCGTTTTTCTTCATTCCGCTGGGCGCACTGATTATGGAGGGGCTGCACGGCGAGGAGTTGACGCACGCGGCGGGGCTGTCGAACTTTTTGCGCACACTCGGCGGCGCGATCGGTACGGCGGTGTTTGTCACGCTGTGGACGCGACGCACGATTTTTCACCATGCGCGTTTGACCGAAAACGCCATACCGGGCACACCGGCGTATGATCAGTTGATGAATCAGCTCGGCCATGCGGGTATGAACAGCACGCAGCGCTACACGCTGCTGGACGGATTGATCAGTCAACAGGCAGCCACGCAATCGACACTGGATATTCTGTATCTGACCGGTGTATTATTCTTGGTCATGATCGTATTTGTATTCTTTGCTAAACCGGTCAAAGGCGCCACCGCAACAGGCGGGCATTAAGCATCAACATTCAGTAAAGTAGGGGACATTATGACGATGGAAAAACCGGCACACATTGTGCGTTTTGAAAAACTACGCGAACGCGGGCGCTGGCTGTATATCGCAACGACCGCCGGATCAGTGGCCTTGGTGATTGGTGCGCTTCAGTGGTTCAACGGCCATTTTTCGTGGGAAAGCGTTTCGCTCTACGCGATGGCTGGTGCGGCGATTGCGCTGGTGGACTGGATGGTGCTGTCCAAACGCTACCGCGACTACCACGATTCAGCCAACACCAAGCGCTAAAACAAACACCCGGCCAAATACCAAACAGATGCTAAACCCTGAGTAAAGCCGTTATAATAGCGGTTTTACAG
>CAZCYS010000027.1:0-13513 GCA_964502825.1 uncultured Hydromonas sp.
CTACCGGAAAACTCTAGTTATCAGTGCTACTGGTTTTAGGGAGGGTTACAATCAGTTTCTGAACTAATCAAAACAAAAGCTAAAAAATCTTCATCCGTATATTCAAGGCCATCAATATCATGTCGCAATGGCGCCATTCTCGCAGCACCTTCAAAAAAAGACATTTTCTTTGAAAGCATTTGTTTTGCTAAATATACGGCATATGCTTCTGCAGTTAGTTCGTCAAGGTTCATCTCATTTATCTTTCCAAATTATCTAGGAATTCCAGCATAAGTTTTGACCGAGCAAAAATCTATGCATTTGAGCCATCGCTTTGTGACGATAAACCATCATCCCCGCTGCTAAATGCCCGTCATGGAAAAATACTCAAGAATAAAAACACCATGAACAATACCCAATGCACCGCACCTTGCAGAACCGTAGCGCTGTTACGCGAAATGGTCATTGAGGTAATCAACAAAGTCAAAGCCAGCATGGTGATTTCTTTTTGCGGCAACCCCAGCTCCAGAGGCAAATCCAACAATAGCGAAGTCACTGCCACCGTCGGAATGGTCAATCCGATCGTCGCCAACGCCGATCCCAGCGTTAAATTAAAGCTGATCTGCATTTGATTACGCATCGCCGCACGCACTGCCGAGAGTGTCTCCGGCAGCAACACCAGCATGGCAATCATGACCCCGACCACCGCCATTGGTGCAGAGATGGCATTCACGCCCGCCTCGATCGCAGGCGCCAATGTTTTCGCCAGTCCCACCACTGCAATCAAAGAGACCAACAAAAATACCAAGCTCACTACGGCCGAAAGTACCGATGGACGTGGGTGCGGCTCCACATCAGGCACCTCATTAACAACTATATTTTCTGGTGGTAAAAAATACTCACGATGCCGAATGGTCAATACAAATACAAACACGAAATACAGCAGCAAAGCCACCACACCTGTGAAAATCAGTTGCGTATTGGTCAAAGTCGCGCCCGCGGTGGATGAAGTAAACGTTGGCAGCACCAAAACCAACGTGGACAATACGGCCAAAACGGATAAAGTGGGCGTCGTTCCATCCACACGAAACACCAGCACGCGGTGGCGCCACGCGCCGAGCAGCAAACATAGCCCAATCACGCCGTTACAGACAATCATCACTGTGGCAAATACGGTATCGCGCGCCAGCGCACTGATCGCCTCCCCGCCGGAGAGCATCAGCGTCACGATCAACGACACTTCGATAACGGTCACCGCGAGCGCCAAAATCAGTGTGCCAAACGGTTCACCGACACGCAGCGCGATCACCTCCGCATGGTGAACGGACATTAAAACCGCAGAGATCAGAGCAATGGACACCAGCGTCAAGCCAAATCCTGACAGCTCGTTCCCCATCATAATTAAGAAAACACCCACCGCGATCAGCGGGATTAACAGCCCCCATGCAGGGGTATCAAAAAGAGGTTTACGAAAAAAGTTGACCATGCTGCTCCATTTATTTTAAATATCCAATGATTGAAGGTCTACATCTTACCTAACAAATTTGTTTGAATTTTGCTGTTTTTATTAAAAAACAAAAATAATTACTGCTTCCGATTGAAAAAAACGCACTTATTTGGAGCAAATGATTTTTTTCAGCAACAATATCCTCGTGAAACTTGTTTTATCACTGCCAAAACAGGTATAGTGGACGCCCTGTGCTTTTAGGGGTATTTTGACGCATGTTGGCATGAAGCAATTCGTGGTATCAACAGCAACCCAGGCCCGAACATCATCCGCTGTTTATTTAAAATCAGCCATTAAAAAATTCTTGGATAGTTTTTAGTAATGAATCGACCGTTAACTCGAGCGCAAGCCAATTTTTTGTTACTCATCTGCGCTTGTGCATGGGGCTGCGCTTTTGTTCCGCAATCCATCGCCGCGCCTTACATTGGCGCACTCACCTTCACCGGCACTCGGTTTTTGCTTGGCGCCGTATTGATTAGCCCGTTGGTTTGGATGGAATGGCAAAGTCTGAAGCAAAATGCTGCCGCACCCAAAATCACCACAAAAGATTGGCTGCACATTGCTCTCATGGGTGTGCTGTTGTGTGCCGGAACCTCTTTACAGCAAATCGGGATGAAGTATACCTCGGTGACCAACGCCGGTTTTCTCACCGGTCTATATGTACCACTGGTGCCGCTGCTGGGCTTGATTTTGTACAAACGCAAAGTGCATTGGGTGGTTTGGCCTGCGGCATTGGGCTGTCTGATCGGCACATGGTTATTGACCGGCGCCGGACAATTGGCTTTAAACGTCGGCGATCTGTGGGTACTCGGTACAGTGATTCCGTTCACCCTGCATGTTTTGTGGGTCGGCGGATTGGCCGAACGCCTGCACGCGCCGCTTCTGGTTGCATGGGGACAATTCATCGTCTGCGGCGTGTTGGCACTGCTGTTTTCGCTGCCATTGGAGACCTTCGACTGGAATAATCTGTCCAAAGTCTTCTGGCCGTTGGCGTATATGGTGTTTATTTCCGTCGGCATCGGCTTTACCGGTCAGGTGATTGGTCAACGCTACGCGCGCCCTGCCGAAGCCGCGATTATTCTCTCGGGCGAAACCGTATTTGCCGCACTGGCCGGCGCACTCTTTTTGAGCGAACGCCTGACCTGGTATGGTTATTTGGGTGGCGCGTTAATTGCTGCGGGTATTGTCATTGTACAAATTTTGCCGGAACCGAAAAAACCACCGGTCGCCGAACCGTTTTCGCTTTGACCATTCACCGCCCTCAAAACGCATGCAAACAACAAAGGAGCCAAACTGGCTCCTTTGTTATTGATACATCTTTTTGCACTTACATCTGCTTACAGCGCATTTACGGCATCCAGCGCCGGTACATAAGCCAAATGCTGCGCATCGGCCACGGCTTTGTAGGTCAATTGTCCTTTACAGACATTCAGACCGTTAAGCAAATGCGGATCGTCAAGCAAGGCCTGCTTGATGCCTTTATTCGCAATCGCCAGTGCATAAGGCAAGGTCGCGTTGTTCAATGCATAGGTTGAGGTACGCGGCACACCGCCCGGCATATTCGCCACGCAGTAATGCACCACACCATCCACCACATAAGTCGGATTTTCGTGGGTTGTCGCCTCAGAGGTTTCGGCACAGCCACCCTGATCAATCGCTACGTCCACGATGACTGAGCCTTTTTTCATTTTTTTCAATAAAGTGCGAGGAATCAGTTTCGGCGCGTTCGCCCCGGGAATCAAGACCGTACCAATCACCAAATCCGCCGCCGTCACCGCTGATTCGACTGCGCCGGTGGTGGAGAAAATGGTTTTGATCTGATTATCAAAAATGTCGTCCAGATAACGCAAACGGTCAATATTGCGATCCAACACGCTGACATTAGCACCCATGCCGACCGCCATTTTAGTCGCATTCAAACCGGCCACGCCGCCGCCGAGTACCACCACATTCGCCGGAGCGACACCCGGAACACCACCCAGCAGCGTGCCCAAGCCACCTTCGGGCTTTTGCAAGGCATACGCACCAACCTGAACCGCCATGCGCCCGGCCACTTCCGACATCGGCGCGAGCAAAGGCAGTGTGCGATTGCCTGCCGTCACCGTTTCATACGCCACACCGATACAGCCGGATTTGAGCAGACCTTCGGTTTGCTCCGGATCGGGCGCCAAATGCAAGTAGGTGAACAAAATTTGCCCGTCGCGCAGTTGTTCATACTCAACTTTTTGCGGCTCTTTGACTTTAATAATCATCTCGCACTGGGCAAAAATTTCCGCAGCCGTCGCTTTGATCTGCGCACCCGCCGCCTCATACACCGCATCGTCCGCGCCAATGCCTTGTCCCGCTTGTGTTTCCACCCAAACTTCGTGGCCATGCGCAACCAATTCACGGACGTTTTCCGGAATCAGCCCAACGCGGTTCTCATTATTTTTAATCTCCTTAGGTACCCCGATACGCATAATCATCTCCTTTGATGAAATACAAATTATAGTTTTCAAAATTTCCATCTACATATTTGTGAAATAAACGGTGAAAATTTTGGCGAAGTATACCGATAGCAGAATAAACTATTAGCACGATTTTTGTACAAATAAAAAAATTTATGGTATTTTTTCGAGCAAAACCCATAAAAACTTTCGATAATTAAAATGGACGCATCAATAAGCTGAATTTGGTATCATTGATTCCCATAAAAATGCCTCTCCGCGCCTTTCATTCAGACTCATTGAACGGCACGGTAGCCCAATTTTCTATCGAGCAGATTAACCACCCAAGTACCATGACCACTCAAACACCCCGCATCACCCTTATCGCCGCCATCGCCAGCAATCGCGCGCTGGGCAAAGACAATCAACTGCTGTGGCATTTATCCGAAGACCTAAAGTTTTTCAAACGCACCACGCAAAATCACCCGATCATTATGGGGCGCAAAACCTACGACTCGATTGGCCGTCCGCTACCGAATCGCACCAATATTGTAATCTCCACACAGTTAAAGAATGGTGATTTGCCCGGTTGCCACATTGCAGGCGATTTGATGCAAGCCATTGATATTGCAAAAAAAGCCAACACCGAAACCAACACCGATGAACTATTCATCATCGGCGGTGCGCAAATTTATGCGCAAGCCATGCAGCAAAACCTCGCCAATCGCCTGCTGATCACGCATGTCAAACGTGACTTTGAGGCAGACGTATTTTTTCCCGAAATGAGCCAACGCCATTGGCAAGAAGTCTGGCGCGAATCTCATCATGACACAGCCAGCGGTTTGGATTTCGATTTCGTTGACTACCGCAAAGTAGTTTGAAGGAAACCGACCATGTCCAAAAAACCCTCAGCTCAATCGACTACTCAAACCACCGCAAAAAAGCCGGCCAAGCTCGATAAAGCAACCGCCTATGAAGTACGGCCTGAGCAATCCGTTGACTTACTCAAAGCCCTGCACATCCTCACCAACGACGGAAAAATCAATCAGGACTCTCGAAGAAAACTCAAGCAAATCTATCACTTATTTAATTTTATTAAACCATTACTCGAAGATATTTTGAGTCATAAAGAAGCACTGAGCTTGGTCGATCATGGTGCAGGCAAGTCGTATTTGGGGTTTATCATTTATGATTTATTTTTCAAACCGCAACAACTGAATCCGAACCAAGCGCGCATCTACGGCATCGAAACCCGACCCGATTTAGTCAGCCGCTCGCAGGAGTTGGCACAAAAAGCCGAATTTACCGGTATGCAATTTCTCAATCTGTCGGTGGCCGACTCCATTACCTCGGACGCACTGCCCGAGCAAATCGACATTGTGACCGCCCTGCATGCTTGCAATACCGCGACCGACGATGCGATTCGCTTCGCTCTGGCGAAAAATGCCGAGCACATCGTACTTGTGCCCTGCTGTCAGGCAGAAGTGGCCAGTTTTTTACGCAAAAACAAAGCGCACAATTTAGCCAATCCTTTATCGGAAATTTGGCGCTTCCCGATTCACACGCGCGAATTTGGCAGCCATCTGACCAATGTCTTGCGCTGCCTGCAACTGCAAGCGCATGGCTACACGGTTTCCGTGACCGAATTGGTCGGCTGGGAGCACTCCATAAAAAACGAGCTGATTATCGCCAGTCGCCAGCGCACTCCGAACGGACGGATTCAATACAATCGCGCTGCGGCACAGCGTTTAGGCGAATTGCTCAACACCTTTGGACTCAATCACGATCTGCATGAGCGATTTTTTACGCCGCAAGTATCGACCCAAGTCAGCGCCGAGCCTCATTAAAATTGCATCGATCCGCGCCAAAATCCACCGAAAAGCGCCACGCTCGCGTATAATAATGAACCATATTTCTCATGCTCAATCACACAGCCGATTCAGTTCGGGCAAGGAATTCTTATGAAAATTGCTAAAAACACCGTCGTCACCCTCTCCATGTCTGTGACCGATGCACAAAACAACTTCATCGAAGAGACCTCCGGCGAAGGTTTTACCTATTTGCACGGTGGCTACGATGACTTTTTCCCAAAAATCGAAGAGGCACTCGAAGGCCAAGATATTGGCTATGAAACCACCGTTCAGCTCGAACCGGACGACGCATTTGGCGAATACGATGCCGAACTCGTGCGCGTGGAAGACCGCTCACTATTCCCTGCTGAAACCGAACCAGGCATGATGTTTGAAGGCATTCCTGAAGGCGGCAGCGAAGACGATATGGAATTTTTCACCGTGACCGACATCGCTGGCGACAAAGTGGTGCTGGATGGCAATCATCCGCTGGCTGGCATGGCTTTGCGCTGCGCGGTCAAAGTGACCGATGTGCGCCCTGCGACGGAAGAAGAAATCGAGCACGGCCACGTCCACGACGGTGACGGTCATCACCACGATCATGATGATGACCACGAGCACGGCAGCACCGTTCACTAATTAACCTTCAGGTGCGATATGACTGCCTTTGGCGCCAAAT
The DNA here is from genome assembly GCA_964502825.1 of uncultured Hydromonas sp. Taxonomy (GTDB): domain Bacteria; phylum Pseudomonadota; class Gammaproteobacteria; order Burkholderiales; family Burkholderiaceae; genus CTSOIL-112. Next base: position 6,442 of record CAZCYS010000027.1, read on the forward strand.
GTCCGCATTGCGACACATTATTTAAGGTCTATCCCGATCAGTTGCGCTTGCACAACGGCTATGCCAACTGCGGCGCCTGCGGTTTATCCTTCGACGTGCAAACCGCCTTGTTGCTGCTTCCGCCGCATCAAACGCAATTTTTGCCCTCGCAGCCCGACCAGGCGGACGGATTACCCGTACTCAATGCGGTGGCACAAATCGATGCAGCCACGCAGCCCGCTGATGCGGCCATCTGGCAAAATGATGCAGGCGCGGGAGCACACTAAATGAGCGCAAGCCAACAATCACCTTGGCAAAGCTACGTTCCCCGCATCGAACCGCACCACCGGCATTGGCTCACCGATGCCGGTTCTTTAACGCTTAAATTAAAACGCCATAGCCACGAATTTCAGGTCATCCGCACCTTTCAGGCTAAAACAGCGCTGCATCTGAGCGAGCAAGCACCCTTACAATTGCGCCTCGCCGACCGCGTCATGAGCCGCAATGTGATTCTGTGTTGCGATCAGCAGCCCGTGGTGTTCGGGCATACGGTGACGGCTCTGTCTACACTCAAACGTCACTGGCCATTTTTCAATGGTTTGGGGCAAAAAGCCCTCGGCCTCGCCCTATTTTTCAATCCGCTGATTCAGCGCCAAGCTTTTGAATTCACGCGCCTGTCCAAACACGACATGCTGTACCAACTGGCGCAACGCGCCTTGACACAACACGCTTTTTCCACCGAACTGCCGCAGCACCTCTGGGCGCGCCGCTGTGTGTTCACCCATTCGCGACACCCGAACAGCAAAATGATGGTGACCGAGGTCATGCTGCCTGCGGTGTATGCGCTGCGCGAGCTACGAACCAGTTTGAGTTACGAACATGCCCAATAGATTTGACGACCCACATGAGGACGAAGCATTTGAGCAGTTTGCGCCCAGCGAACCGGCGGAGCAACGAACCCGTGCGCCCGCCACACTGAGCACCAACGAACTGCGCCAGCGCATCATGCACCGAGCTGTGTCCTATCTGTCGCGTCGCGAACACGGGCAGACCGAACTCAAACGCAAACTCATGTTCGCCTTTGCCGAGCAACCCTTCACGCCGAATGAGCAGTTTGAGCATTTAGAAGCGCTGATTGATTACGTACTGGCGCATTTGGCACAAAACAATTGGCAATCCGATGCGCGTTTCGCCGCACAGATCGGCAAGGTCAAGGGCGAACGCTACGGCGCCGCCCGCATCAAACACACGCTGAATCAGCAAGGCTTATCGAAAGAACTCATCGACGAAACCGTAGCCGAATTGGCGCAAAGCGAGTTACAACGCGCGCATGCCGTCTGGCAAAAAAAATTCGGCGCTGCGCCCGGAAACGCCAGCGAATACGCCAAGCAAAGCCGTTTTTTGGCCTATCGTGGCTTTTCTTTTGACGTGATCAAAAAGGTGATTCAAGGCAAAGACCTTGATTTGGATGAATAATATTGGATGAGTAACATCCCCGCTACAACGCAGAGTCAAAAATAACAAAGGACAGGGTTTAACCTGTCCTTTGTTTATTAGCTACCATGCGTATGCAATCACATGATGCTTATTTCTTCATGAACGAGTCTTGCAACTGTTTCAAATGATCGCGTTTGGCCATTTCCATCACTTGAGGCTTGACCGCTTCAAACGCAGGCACATTTTGTGGCGTACGCGGCTCTTCGACCAATTGAATCACATGGTAACCAAACTGTGATTTCACCGGCGCTTCAGTGATTTGTTTCGGTGTCAATTTACCTGCCGCTTCCTTGAACTCAGGCACCCACGCATCCAATGGCATCCAGCCCAAATCACCGCCTTTGGCCGCAGAACCCGGATCTTTAGACTGCTTGGCGAGGGTTTCAAATTTTTCACCGGCTTTCAATTTGGTGATGATTTCTTTTGCTTTCTCTTCGCTGTCTACCAAAATATGGCGCAAATGGTATTCTTTACCCTTGTTCACTTGCTCGTCGTAGATTTTTTTCAACTCTTCGTCAGACGGCTTGAAGCTGGCCATTTTGCTTTCCAAAAACTTGGAGGCCAAAGCTTGCTCCACACCGATCGCGGACAAAATTTTCACGTCTTCATTTTTGTCCAAGCCATCTTGGCGAGCGGCATTGGCAATTGCTTCTTGCTGCGCCAGTTGCTCGTGAATGCGTTTTTTCATCTCGTCATTGACCGGCTGATCCGGCGCTTCAGCCGAGATTTGCTTGACGATCGCATCTACTTTTTGATCCAAAGTATATTTCGTTGTGTCTTTGGCACAGGCGCCCAAACCCAAACCAGCCAGTACCATCATTGCAACCATTAAACTATTTTTTTTCACCACAATTTTTCCTCAGGAAAATTAAAAAAGCATCATTAAACGTTTAAAACGCACAGGACTTGTTCGCAACCACAAATAAAGCTCCCAAAAAATTGAAGAGCCAAAGCCTGTTCCCATAAGAACACTCGAATTTATACCAAACAATTGTGCAGAAACAATGCTTGATTCAATCCGAGAAAACAGCGATACACCGCCTTATTCCTTACCTTTCGGCAAATAACGGCTGAGCCAAAAACCCTGAGCGATGACAAACGCAATGGTCAGACCCAGCGCCCAAAAAGTTTTGAAATTCATCCAAACATCATTGTCGTAATTGCTGAAAATATACCAATTCAGACAACCCAAAAAGATAAAAAACCCCGCCCACAGCCAAGCCATTTTTGTCCAAACTGGTTCGGGCAAGGTCAATTCATTGCCCATCAGCAGCTTAAACATATTTTTCTTGAAAACCAATTGTCCAATCAAAATCGCCGCGCCCATCACCCATTCGAGCACCGAGAATTTCCATTGTAAAAATCGAGGGTTATTAAAGAAAATCGACATCGAACCCAAAATCACAATCAGCACAAAACTAAACCAGTGCATCGGCTGAATGGGCATTTTCAGCGCCTTCATCAAAACCAGTTGCGCCAACGTCGCGCCCATCGCCACTTTGGTAGCGACCATCATATCGCCACCGCTGAGTTTATAACCAGCGAAAAACGCAATGATCACCAAAAAATCAATTAATAACTTCATCCGACACCCTTAGCACATTGTATGAATGACGCAGCAAAACAAACCCATATGACACAAAAACATGCCCGCTGCGCGTGCAAAATGCCGCATTCTACTGGTTATTCATACGTCATTCAAAATAAATGCGCTATTCTCAGCCGAAAATATGTAAAAAATACAGTCGCTGACAAAAATGATGCAAAAATTCATACAACCGCTTCACCCTTAATTTACCCTCAACAAAGCGGCCACAAATTGTCTGTAAGACAAACCCAGCCGACCATTTACAGTAAATCCGTAATGCAGTATAATTGCCGCTTTCGACGAAACGACCCTTGGTCGTTCCTGCGAGGGTGGCGAAATTGGTAGACGCACCAGGTTTAGGTCCTGGCGCCCTAAACAGGCGTAGGGGTTCGAGTCCCCTCCTTCGCACCAGATTCAAAAATTGGCAGCGCCAATTTTTATTTTTTCAATCGTGGCAATTGACATTGCACATACTGATAAAGGTTCACCATGACCACTGAAACAAACAACGAAGTGATTGAGCAAACGGAACAAGCTGTAGCAGCACCTGCTGAAAAGCCGACCATGACGCCGTCTTTGACCCGCACCGTCGAATTCGCCCTGACCGTGGCACAAGTAGATGCAGCCGCAGACAAACGCCTCAAACAAATGGCCAAATCGGTCAAAATCGCCGGTTTCCGCCCAGGTCATGTACCTATGTCGCGCGTCAAGCAAATGTACGGTTCACAAGCCAAATGGGAAGCCTTGAACGACCAAGTCGGTGAAAAATTCGCGCAAATCGCGCAAGAACAAAACCTCTACGTGGTCGGCACACCGAGCATCGAGCCGGTTGAAGGCAAAGACACCGACAGCGAATTGAACTTCGTTGCCAAATTTGAAGTCTATCCTGAAATTCCAGCCGTTGATTTGTCCGGCGCGGAAATTGAGCAAGCCAACTGCACCGTGACCGACGCGGACGTGACGCGTACCATCGACGTACTGCGCCAACAACGTGTGCAATACGAAGCTGCCGACAAAGCGGCTGAAAAAGAAGATCAAGTTAACATCAACTTCGTGGGCAAAATCGACGACGTGGCGTTTGAAGGCGGCTCTGCTGAAAACTACCCGTTCGTCTTGGGCCAAGGTCGCATGTTGCCAGAGTTTGAAACGGCGGTTGAAGGTTTGAAAGCCGGCGAATCACGCACTTTTGATCTGCCATTCCCAGAAGACTACCACGGTAAAGACGTCGCGGGCAAAACCGCACAATTCACCGTGACCGTGAACTCTGTTTCTGCACCGAAATTGCCTGAATTGAACAGCGACTTTGCCAAAGCATTGGGCGTGAAAGACGGCGACGTAGAAAAAATGCAAGCCGACATCAAAGTGAACTTGGAACGTGAAATTGCCAACCGTGCCAAAGCCATCACCAAAAACAACGTCATGGACGCATTGATCAAAGCCGCTGAATTTGACGTGCCGATGGCAATGGTGAACGAAGACATCCAACGCCTGCAACACAATGCGCGTGAAGACTTGCGCGCACGCGGCATTCCAGTGGATGACAAAATGACTTTGCCAGCCGATATTTTCACAGACCGTGCGCAACGCCGCGTTCGTTTGGGCTTGCTGATCGCCGATGTTGTGAATAAAAACGATCTGCGTTCAACTCCTGAACAAGTTCAAGCACACGTTGAAAACATTGCCGCAGCATACGAAGACCCACAAGGTTTCGTGAAATGGTATATGAGCGATGCACAACGCAAATCCGAAATCGAAGCCATCACCATGGAAGACAATGTGGTTCAATGGGCGTTGAAAAACGCGAAAGTGACGACAAAAGACGTAACGTTTGAAGAGTTGATGAACCCTCAGGCGTAAAACATTGGAACGCTTCGTAAAAAACGGCGCTCATAGCGTCGTTTTTTATAGCCTCTTGATTTATACCCAAATAAATCCCATATCTAAAAAGTAATACTTTACTTATTTTGATACAGAAAAAACCTGCCGCCTCGAACGATCAGGCCGCTTTTGGGTTATCATGCTAAAACTTCTCTATCGCACCCAATACCCGCAAAGGACGCACCTATGCTGTACAACGAACCTCAAAATATCGGCCTGATTCCGATGGTCGTGGAGCAGACCAGCCGTGGCGAACGCTCATTCGACATCTATTCACGTTTGCTCAAAGAACGTATCATCTTCCTCGTCGGCCCAGTGAATGACCAATCCGCCAATCTTGTGGTCGCGCAAATGCTGTTTTTGGAAAGCCAAGACCCGGACAAAGACATCCATTTTTACATCAACTCACCGGGCGGCTCCGTATCCGCCGGTATGAGCATTTACGATACCATGCAATTCATCAAACCCGACGTGTCCACCATGTGTATGGGCATGGCAGCGAGCATGGGCGCGATTTTATTGACTGCCGGCGCCAAAGGCAAACGTTTTTCCCTGCCCCACTCGCGCGTGATGATTCATCAGCCACTGGGCGGAATGCAAGGTCAGGCGTCGGACATCGAAATTCATGCGCGCGAAATTTTGCTCATTAAAGAGCGTTTGAACCAAATCATTGCCGAACGCACCGGTCAGCCGCTGGAAAAAGTTATTAACGACACCGACCGCGACAACTATTTGTCTGCGCAAGCCGCCGTCGAATACGGCCTGATTGACAAAGTACTCACCAGCCGTTCGGCACTGTAAGGATCGCCATGACCACAGAAAGTAATCACAACGAACTGTCCTGCTCCTTTTGCGGCAAACCCAAAAGCGAGGTTGAAAAGCTGATTGAAGGTCTGAACGGCTACATCTGCAACGAATGCATCGAAACCTGCGGCCATATTCTCAAGCTCGAAGAAACCGCAGCGCCGACGGAATCCGAACGCACCGATTTGCCAACGCCACAAGAAATTCTCGATCATTTGGACGACTACGTCATCGGCCAAAAACCGGCGAAAAAAGTGCTGTCCGTTGCCGTCTACAACCACTACAAACGCCTGCGCCATGCCAATGACAAAGTGCGCAACGATGTCGAGTTGGCCAAAAGCAATATTCTGCTAATCGGACCGACCGGCTCAGGCAAAACGCTGCTGGCGCAGACCTTGGCGCGTATGCTCAACGTACCGTTCGTCATGGCCGACGCCACCACTTTGACTGAAGCGGGCTACGTCGGCGAAGACGTAGAAAACATCGTACAAAAACTGTTGCAAGCCTGTCACTACGACGTCGAAAAAGCGCAAAAAGGCATTATTTACATCGACGAGATCGACAAAATCACGCGCAAAAGTGAAAACCCATCGATCACACGCGATGTGTCCGGCGAAGGCGTGCAACAAGCCCTGCTCAAATTGATTGAAGGCACAGTCGCCTCCATTCCACCGCAAGGCGGACGCAAACACCCGAATCAAGAATTCATCCAAGTGGATACCACCAACATTCTGTTCATCTGCGGCGGTGCATTTGATGGCTTGGACAAAATGATTACCGGTCGTACCGAAAAAGGCAGCATCGGCTTTAACGCCGACGTGCGCAAACCCGAAGAGCGCGCCATCGGCGAATTGCTCACCGAATTGGAAACCGAAGATTTGATTAAATTCGGTCTGATTCCCGAGCTAATCGGCCGCCTGCCGGTCTGGGCCTGTCTGAATAATTTGGACAAAGAAGCCTTGGTCGAAATTTTGACCGCACCTAAAAATGCGCTGGTCAAACAATACACCGCCTTGCTGGATATGGAAGACGTCAAGCTCACCTTCACGCCGGAAGCGCTGGACGCCATCGCCGAAAAAGCCATGCAGCGTAAAACCGGTGCGCGGGGCCTGCGCTCCATCGTCGAGGAAACGCTGCTGGACGTGATGTTTGATTTACCGTCACAAACCGACATTGTGGAAGTCATTATCAATGCCGACTGCGTGACCGACAAGAAACAGCCGGAGTTAGTCAAAGGCAAACGTGTGGCGAAGAAAAAAGACTTCGGGCATATTCAGCCTTTGGCATCGTGAATCAATACCACTGAAAAACCGATATCCATACGGG
>CAZCYS010000028.1:0-13438 GCA_964502825.1 uncultured Hydromonas sp.
CCCTCAACCCCCAACAGCAGGCTGCCGTGGATTATATGGGCGGGCCGTGTCTGGTTCTGGCCGGTGCGGGCAGTGGTAAAACGGGGGTGATCACGCGCAAAATCGCGCATCTGATTCAGGATTGTGGTTACGAGGCCAAGCATATTTTGGCGGTGACCTTTACGAACAAGGCGGCCAAGGAGATGGCCGAGCGCGTGGCAAAGCTATTAGGCAATGTCTCGGATGCGTCAATTAAAAATCTGAATATCTCAACCTTTCACTCCTTCGGCGTGAAATTTTTGCGCGCCGAGGGCAAGCATTTGGGTCTGAAGGAGAAATTTTCCATCCTTGATTCGGATGACTGTTTTTCAATTTTGCAGGAGTTGAGCGCCACCACGGACAAAGCCTTGCTCAAAGCCATGCAGGGCACGATTTCACTGTGGAAAAATGCGCAGGTCACGCCCGAGCAGGCGCTGCGTATCGCGGCCGATGAGCGCGAGTTGCAATTTGCGCGCGTGTATGTGAATTATAACGCGACGATACAGGCGTATCAGGCGGTGGATTTTGACGATTTGATTCGTTTGCCGGTGGAGTTGCTGCGCAGCAACGACGAGGTACGCGAGCGCTGGCAGACGAAAATCCGCTATATTTTGGTGGACGAGTATCAGGATACCAACACGGTGCAGTATGAGCTGATCAAGCTGCTGACCGGCACGCGCGCGATGTTCACCGCCGTGGGCGACGACGATCAGGCGATTTATGCGTGGCGCGGTGCGACCTTGGACAATTTGAAATTGTTGCAAACCGATTTTCCGCAGATCAAGGTGATCAAACTGGAGCAAAATTATCGCTCGACCGAGCGGATTTTGAATGCGGCCAACGCGGTGATTGCGAATAATCCGAAGCTGTTTGAGAAAAAACTGTGGTCGGAACACGGCGAGGGTGAGGCGATTCGCGTGATCCCGATGGAGAACGAGGAGCTGGAGGCGCAAAATGTGTTGATGCGACTGCAAGCGCACAAAATCTCGCATCAGGCGAAATTCTCCGATTACGCGATTTTGTACCGAGGCAATCATCAAGCGCGCGTATTCGAGCAGTTTTTGCGTAAGGAGCGCATTCCGTACGTGATGTCGGGTGGACAATCGTTTTTCGATCGCGCTGAAATTCGCGACCTGATGGCGTATTTTCGCCTGATGAACAATGTCAAGGATGATCCGGCCTTCATTCGCGCGGTGACTACGCCCAAGCGCGGTGTCGGCGCGGCCACATTAGAGCTGCTGGGCAACTATGCGGGCGAGCGCAACACTTCCCTATTTGAGGCGTTGTTTGAGTTGGGCTTTGCCAATCGCGCCACGCCACGGCAGTTGGAGCCTTTGCATGAATTTGGCGAGTTGATTAACACCTTTGAAGCGCGAGCCGAGCATGCCAAAGGCGAAGAGGCCGGCGCGCTGCTGGATGAGTTGCTCAAAACCATCGCCTATGAGCGTTATTTATACGACCACTTTGACGAGCGGCAAGCGCAGAGCAAATGGAGCAACGTCAGCGACTTCATTGGCTGGGTCAAACGCCGCGCGGTAGAAGACGATTTGGCGCTGTCTGCGGTGATTCAATCGATGGTGCTGATCAGCATGATGGACAAAGGCGAAGGCGAGGACAACGCGGTGCGGCTGTCCACACTGCACGCAGCCAAAGGGCTGGAATATCCGCATGTGTTTTTGGTGGGCGTGGAGGAAGGGTTGCTGCCGCACATGCCGCGCGACGAGTTGCTCGAAAGCCCCTTGCGCATTGAGGAAGAGCGGCGGCTGATGTATGTCGGCATTACGCGCGCGCGCCTGAGTTTGCATATCACCTGGTGTCAAAAACGCCGCCGTGGGCGCGATTTTGAAAACCGCCAAGCCTCGCGTTTCATCAAAGAAATGCAACACGGTTTGCATGAACATGACAACCACTCCGCCAAACCGCAGATGACACCGAAACAGCGCATCGAAATGCTGAAAAATATGCTGGCCAAACAAGCGGGGCAGCAGGAGATTTTCCCCGAGGAAAAATAATGGCGATAGGCCAAAACGGCATGCCGAAACAATATATAAAAAAACGGGAAGCGAAGCTTCCCGTTGTTCTTGCTGAGTTAATTAACCTTCTTCGACCACTTCCTCCGTCACTTTGGGTGCGGAGCGCAGGATCAAAAACCCAGCGACACCGGCCAACAGTGAGGTAAGCAAGACGGTGATTTTTGACATTTGCACCGTCGCGGCATTATCAAAAGCCAGCAGCGTGATGAAAATCGACATGGTAAAACCAATCCCCGCCAAAAATCCGGTGCCGATGATGTGGCGCCAGTTGATCGAATCGGGTAATTTGGAAATGCCGAAGGCCACCGCAATCCAAGTCATCAACACCACGCCGATCGGTTTGCCGAGTAACAGACCGCTCATAATCCCCAAACTGTTGTCCGAACCCAGTCCGCTGAACCAGTTGCCCGACAAAATGATACCGGTATTGGCCAAGGCGAAAATCGGCATGATGATGAATGCGACCGGCTTATGCAGGGCGTGTTGCAAGTGATACGACGGCGAATGCTTGTCACCGTTGCCAAACGGAATGGCGAATGCCAACAGCACACCGGCCAAGGTCGCATGCACGCCCGAGCGCAACATGAAATACCACATGAAAATACCGGGGATGAAGTAGAACCACAAACGGGTGATGCCCATGCGGTTAAACACCAACAGCAGTACGTAAATCGCCATCGCCAAGCCAAAATAGGTGGCTGAGAAATCGCCCACATAAAACAGTGCAATGATCAAAATCGCACCCAAATCATCAATAATCGCCAGCGCCGTCAAGAAAATTTTCAAACTCATCGGCACGCGGTCGCCGAGCAGCGCCAAAACGCCGAGCGCAAACGCAATGTCGGTTGCCATCGGAATGCCGAAGCCGCCTTGGGTTGGCGTACCCGCATTGAAAAAATAGTGAAACCCTGCCGGAACCAGCATCCCGCCGATCGCTGCAAAAATCGGTAACATCGCATTGCGCAGATTGGATAATTCGCCAATGTAGATTTCGCGTTCCACTTCCAGCCCAATCAATAGGAAGAAAATCGCCATCAAGGCATCGTTAACCCAATGTTCCACCGACAGATTCAGATACACGCCGCCGGCGTTCGTACCGACTTTGGTTTGCCAAAATTCAACATAACTGCTGCCAATGCCTGAATTGGCGATCAGCAAAGAGATGATCGTCGCAATGATCAGAACGATACCGGATGATTGCTCATTCGATAAAAACTCTTTAAATAAATGGGTGACTTTTGTACGCATATTTATTGTTCTCCTTGATTTAATTTAAAGATTGCTGCGGCGGTTGTTTTCTAAAAACTCTTGCCGTTTGCGTTCACGTTCGGCTTTTTGTTCGGCTTTGATGCGCTGCTGTTCGGCGTGTTCGGCCATAATCTGTGCGCGGCTGTCGGGCGTTTCGAGGCTGATGCCGCCCAGCGCGCCATCGCGATAGTCTTGCAACAGCGTATGCGCGGCTTTCTCAAAATCAATTTTGCCGCCCTTGGCGCGATAGCCACGGTATGCCGCGACTTGCTCAATCACACCCACGTCGTCCAAATCGGCGGGCTGCGTGATTTTGTAGCGTTGTTTTAATGCTTGCGGATAGCGTGTGCGCAATATTTCTGCGACAAAAATCGCTACTTCGTCCTCAAAATACGCATTCACGCCAATCGCGTGGCTGGCGGCGAGCATCAGACCGTCGCTGTCCAGCTCGATTTTCGGCCAGAGCATGCCCGGCGTATCGGTCAAAACCATGTCGCTGGATAATTCGATGCGCTGCTGGGTTTTTGTCACCGCCGGTTCGTCGCCGACATTGGCCACGCGGCGCTTGAGCAGGGCATTCATCAAGGTGGATTTGCCCACGTTGGGCACGCCCATAATCATCATGCGCAGCGGTTTGCTCGCATCATTGCGGTGCGGCGCAAGCTGGCGACAGGTCGGCAGGATTTGTCCGACCGCGCCCGGATTTTTGGTGTTCATCGCAATGGCGCGGGTATTTTTCTGTGCGTTCAGCGCGTCCAGCCACTGTTGCGTCACCTTGCTGTCGGCCAAATCGGCTTTATTCAGGATTTTCAGACAGGGGCGCTGGCGAAACAGGCGCATTTCTTCTACCATCGGATTGCTCGAAGCCATCGGACAACGGGCGTCCACGACCTCAATCACCAAATCGGTGATTTCCATGGTCTCGGCGGCCTTGTTGCGCGCTGAGTTCATGTGTCCGGGGAACCATTGAATTGCCATGCTGTTTGTCCGTTTTGAAAGATTAATGGGCTGGGCGACGCATCATGATACGGCATCGTTGTTGATTTATTGTGAAGACGATTGCGAATCCTTTACAATTGATCCATGAATCTCAATTTAACGATGCGCCAATTCTGGGTATGGGTTATTGTACTGTTGACGGCATTGTGCGCGATTCTGATTCTGACAATCCGCACGATTATACAGGATTACCCGCCTTATCGTCTCAGTGATGGTTACAGTAGCATGCCGCTGGAGCGACGTGCGGCGCTGGTTTTGGGCGCAAAAACCCAAGATAATGTGATGTCGAATGCCTTGCGTGCGCGGGTTGATTACGCGATTGAGCTGTATCACACGGGGCAAGTCGGGGCGGTGATTTTCACCGGAGGCTTTCGTGATAAAGACCCTGCGCGAGAATGGTCCGAATCCGCGCTGGCGCGTGATTATGCGATGCAGCGCGGTGTGCCGAGTGAGCGTATTTGGATTGAGCAACGCTCCACCACGACGCTGGAGAATCTGCGCGAGGCACAAGCCATCGTGAATGCACAGGGTTTTGCGCAGGTGGCGTTGGTCAGTGATCGCTGGCACTTGGCGCGGGCGCAGGCGATGGCGCACGATTTGGGCTTGTCGGTGGTACCTGCGCCGACGCCGTATTCGGTGTACCGCTCGTCGTGGCCTCAGGCGAAATTTATTGGGCGTGAGTTGTGGACGCGCTGGGCATATGCGGTGTTGGGTATTTGATTAAATTAAACAATGGATAATAGAGGATACGATGCAGGAAATTATTCATGCCTTGCTGATTATTATGGGCTTTGGTGTTGTGTTCATCTCGCTGATGTGGTGGGAAAATCGCGTGCTGATCCGGCAGGGTAAGGATGCGTACGATGTGCGCGAAACTTTGGCCAATATGATGAGTTCGGTGCTGTATAAATCCACCGATGCGGTTTATATCATCCTATTTGTCGGGGCGCTGGCGACGTGGGTGCAACATCACGGTTTGCAAATGAATATCCAATATCATTGGTGGACTTATGTATTGATCTTTATTTTCCAAGATTTTTGTTTTTGGCTGTTTCATGTGGTGGCGCACAAAATGCGCTTTGCGTGGGTGTCGCACAAAATTCACCACAGCTCGAATCATTTTAATTTTGGTGTGGCTTTGCGTCAGTCGCTGCTCGCACCGATTCCGCTGTTCGGCATCGGTTTTATCGTCTGGGCGCCGTTTGCATTTTTGGGCGTGGATTTTCGCGTGGTGGCGTTGTTGTATGAACTGAATTTGTTTTACCAGTTTTTCATCCATACGCGGGCGGTTGAGCGTTTGCCCAAGTGGTTTGAGTTGATCTTCAATACGCCGTCGCATCACCGTGTGCATCATGGCTGTGGCGAAAAACAGATTGATTGCAATTACGCGGGCGTGTTCATTATTTGGGATCGGCTGTTTGGCACGTTTGTCGATGAGCGCGACGCGGGAACGATTGAATACGGCGTTAAAAGTCGTCCGGTGCGCACGAATCATGTGTTCGTGATGATTTTTGAGGAGCTGGCTGATTTAATCAAAACGATCTGGCGCAATAAGGATATTCGTTATCTGTGGCATCACCCCGATTGGTCGCCTTCTGAGTTACGGAAGAAATAATCACGGAAGAAATAAAAGAAACGGCAAGCACACGCTTGCCGTTTTTGTGGTCGATGCGTCGCTTTACCGTTTGCTGGCTTTGACAATCGGAATGCCCAATTGTTTGAGTTTGCGGTACAAATGTGTGCGTTCTAAGCCGGTGCGTTCGGCGACGCGGGTGATGTTGGCATTTTCCCGTTCCAGATGAAACTCGAAATAGATGCGCTCGAAGCGATCACGTGCTTCGCGTAAATCCAAGGTCAAGTCAATATTTGCCAACAACTGCTCGGTGGGTGAGAGTAAGGTGGTTTGTACCAAACCCGGTGCCGATTCGCCCAGAGTATGGGTTTGTGTCAGTGAAATCTCAGATGTGTCGGTGCTGTTGTTCAGGTGTTCGGCTGACTGTGCGCCGTGTTCCGCTTTGGCTTTGATCGACGGAGCAGACATCTGCGTGACGACTTCTTTGATGTCGGGCGCGGATGAACGCGAGAGGCCTTGCGCGACGGTGTGCAGCAGACGTTGCAACGTGATTGGCTTTTCCAAAAAGTCCAATGCGCCGATGCGCGTGGCTTCCACAGCGGTGTCTATGCTGGCGTGGCCGCTCATCATAACGACCGGCATGGTCAGTTGACCGTTGAGTGCCCATTCTTTGAGCAGGGTGACGCCGTCGGTGTCGGGCATCCAGATGTCCAGCAGTACCAAATCAGGACGCATGCGTTGGCGCACTTGTCTGGCTTGTTCGGCATTTTCCGCCAGTGTTACGACGTGACCTTCGTCATAGAGAATTTCTGAGAGCAACTCCCGAATGCCCATCTCATCGTCAACTACTAAAATGTTTGCCATGGTTGTACCGTTTTCTTACTGATCGTCATCTGCTGTTGATAGAGCGTTGATTGCATGGGTCGCATTATAGCAACTGTGCGCTCGTTGTGTGTGCGTCTTCGTGCGTGAGGTTGAGAAATAGTATACCAATTTGCGCTCCCAAAATCTGCCCGTCTTTGTCTTTTTCCACGATATTTTTGATGCGAATCTGTGCGTGGTGCGCATCAAGAATCTTTTTCACTATGGGTAAGCCCAGTCCTGTGCCGTGGGTTTTGTTGGAATTGTACGGCTCGAACATGCGTGCCAATACGGATTCGGCAAAGCCGCTGCCGTTGTCGCGGATGGTGAGTTTGACCGCCTGCGTCGGCATCAGGCTGTCCGCTTGCAAGGTGGTGGCTTCGGTCTGAATCTGGATGATCGGCAAGCCGTCGGCATTGCTCGGGTAGGCTTCGATGGCGTTTTTAATCAGGTTGTGCAGGATTTGGCGCAGTTGTTGTGCATCCGCCCAAATGCCGGGCAGTCCGGCTTCCAATTGCATTTCGATTCGGTAGCGTTGGTTTTGCCCGCTTTCATAGAGCGTGAGAATTTCTTCGATCAAATGGTTCAAATCGACATGGGCGAATTGTACTTCGGGCGTGCGCGCGTAGTCGCGGAATTCGTCCACCATGTTTTGCAGTGCGGCGACTTGATTGACGATGGTGCGCGTGCTTTTTTCGAGAAAGGCTTGGCCGTCGGTATCGAGTTTTTTCGACAGTTTGACATTCAGGCGCTCGGCGGAGAGTTGAATCGGCGTGAGCGGATTTTTGATTTCGTGTGCCAGACGACGCGCTACTTCACCCCACGCCAAGGTGCGCTGTGCGGAAATGATCGGCGTGACGTCGTCGCATACCAGCACCCAACTGTAGGTTTCGTCCTGTGCCAAAAAACGCGAGCCTTGAATCGATAGGGTCATGTCGTCGTGGTGCGGCGAGGCCGGATTGGCGAGCGATTGCTGAATGCGCCAAGAGTCGTTTTGCACACCGGTCTCCGGTGTCGATTGCGTCTGCATTTGATTTTCAATCGCCGATTGCAGCGCGGACAGCGGCTCGATGTCGCGCAGGTTTTGCTGCACGTATTGCGTCAAATCGGTGTGAAACATGCGTTGCGCGGTCTGGTTGAACGATTGCAGTTGCAGGTTTTGGTTGAATACCAGAACGCCGGATGAGAGGTTGTCCAGCACCGCTTCGGAGTAGGCTTTGGCCGATTCAAGCTCGTGCTGGTTGTGTGCCAAGGTTGTTTGGGTTACGTTGAGTTTTTGCGCCATGTCGCCGAAGGAGTCAACCAATTGCAGCATTTCGTCCGAGCCTTTGACGCGCTGCGGCACGAGGGCGTAATGTCCTGAAGCCACTTGGCGTGTGGCTTGCGCCAGCCAGAGAATCGGCTGAATCATGCGGTTCGCAATCAGGAATGCTGCAGCCAGTGCAGCCAGCAAAGTCACCAATAAAATGATGCCCAAGGTGACGCGATACAGTTGGCGCAGGCTGATGCGCGAGACTTCGGTGGCCTGATAGTCGCGCAGACCGTTTTGAATATCGCGCACGCGACTGGAGAAATCACTCGGCATGACCTTTTGCGCGTAAATCCAGCGGGTTGTCTGCGGCGTTTTGGCGGAGGTGCCGAGCGCTTGAATCGCGTGAATGTATTGGCGTGGTACGGCGGTGTCGTTCGGGTCGATGAGGTTGTCCGCATCGTCCTCTATCAATACCCACTGCGTGCCGACTTTGCTCAAAGTGTCTTGATTAAAGATGGGCAAATGCTGGGTGATATTGGCCTCATCGCTGCCGGTTTGGTCAATGCGCCAGGTGATGACGCCTTGTGCGTTGATGCCCAAAATGGTGCGCCAGCCGTTACTTTGCAGCCAAGCTTGCGCTTCGGCATTGTTGGGGTTGTTCAAGGCGTTGGGATTTTGGGTGACCAAACGCGCCAACTGCTCCTGCGTCAAATCGCGCGTGCGCAGCAGTCGATCACGGCCAAAATCAATACCGGCGTTGAGTGCGCTGTCGAGCTTTAAGCCAAACCATGAGTCGATGGTGCGCGAGACGAAGAGGGTGGAGATGAAGAACAGCAAGACGCTGGGAACCACGGCGAGCAAGACAAATGAAAAGGCAAAACGCGTCAGCAGCCGCGTACCGAAGACATTTTTACGCCAACGCTGGAACAGCCAGTAGCCGAGCACGAGCAGCAAGGCTGACATGGTGAAAATCACGGCGATGTTCAGGTACAGCAGAGTGGTGTAATTGTATGCGAACGAGTCGGTACTGCGCGTGGCCAATGCCAGTGCGATCAGCAGGGAGACGCCGAGCACGATAATCAGAACCAGCAGTGCTTTGAAATGTTTGGCCATATGCTAATCCGTCAGTTCCTGATTAGCGCGGTGTGAAATTGAAGGTATACCATCCCGAGTTCAAGCCCCAACCTTGGTTGGTCAGAGAGTTGAGCTGATAGGTGCGCGGCAGTCTGGAGGTGTTGAGGTTGATGCGTACCGAGCCTTCGAGCGGCTCGCCAGCACTGTACTGATTCGGCCAGAGCACGCGCCATTGGCTGACGCGGGAGACATTGAGCAGGGCTTCGTTGAGCGTGTTGTAGCGGTACTGATTGACGCCGGAATTGACGCGGTACTCGCGCGTGAGGCTGTTGAACGAAATGCGTTGTTCGCGGCTGGTGGATACTAAATTTTCGTTTGACCAATACCAACGCGGGCGATTGATTCGGAATTCCACTTGAAACGACACCGGTGTGCCGTGGTTGATCGCGTCCTGTAGCTGTTGTGGCATATTCAGACGAAAGTCGGCGTTGAGCGCGTAGACGCCATCGGATTGGCGTGTCATGGTGGCGTATTGGGTGGTGATGTCGGCGCGGGCGCTGCTTGCAGCGCCGAGCAAGCCGATAGACAGAATGAACGCGCAGACCAAACCGTACACGCTGTCGCGTGCCGCTTTGTGTCTGAGTGCCTTCATCCAAAACTGTGTCATTTCATCCGCTCAATGATCTCTGATTGATTCCGATGAGTCGCTATTCTGCCGCTCATCGGTATTGTATACGCCGTACTTTATCCAAGTGTATCGGTTTTTTCCAGCACAGCGTAAAAGAATCCATCGTGGTTGCGTGCCGCTTGCGTATTGGGCAATAGCTGACCGATGCGTTCGGTTTGCTGAAGTTGCGTCAATACGCTTGGGTACACGCGACGTGCGTTGGGCGTATGTTGCATAAACGTCTCAATAATGCCATCACATTCTGGTAGAAAAATGGAGCATGTGCAATACACCAAACGTCCGCCGACTGCCAATACTTTCCACATTGTACGCAAAAGTGCGCTCTGTTGTTGAGCCAAACTGTCTAAATCATCCGCTTGGCGCAGCCAGCGAATATCGGGGTGGCGGCGCACGATACCGCTGGCCGAACACGGCGCGTCGAGCAAAATACGTTCGAAGGGCTGACCATCCCACCACTGATGCACATTGTTTGCATCCACCACCAAAACCTGTGCGGATAAACCCAGACGATTCAGGTTGTCATGGATGCGCTGCGCGCGCGCGGGGTCTTTTTCAATCGCGGTCAAGGCAATGTCGTTGTATTGTTCCAACAAATGTGCGGTTTTGCCGCCCGGGGCGGCGCAAGCGTCCAGCACGCGTTGTCCTGCGCGAATATCCATCAACTGCGCGCTCAATTGCGCACCCGCATCCTGCACCGAGACTGCGCCTTTGGCAAACTCGGGCAAAGCCGTCACGGCGCAGGGCGTATCCAGCAACAAGGCCTGTGGCGACAAATCCGACGGTTGGCTGCCGTGACCGGCGGCGGTGAGCATGTCTTGATACTGCGGCACGCTGTATTGTTGCGTATTCACGCGCAAGGTCATCGGCGGATGGCTGTTGTTGATGCGCAAAATCGCTTGCCAATCGTTCGGATACTGCGCTTTGAGTAGGTCAATCAACCATTGCGGATGGTTGTAGCGCGCGACTTCGTTTTCTTGCGCCTGAGCCAGCCACGCCTCGCGCTCGCGCAGGAAGCGCCGCAAAATCGCGTTCACCATGCCTTTGGCGTGGGGTTTATTGTTGTCAATCGCCAACACGGCTTCGTTGACCAGCGTGAATTCGTTTTCTTCTTGCAACAACAGTTGCGTCAGCGCGACACAGAGCACGGCCTGAATCCATTCGGCAGGCGGGGTGGCAATGTGGTTTTTGAGCCAAAACTGCGTCGTGCCCCAGTGACGCAGTGCGTCAAAGGTCAGGCGTTGTACGTTCGGGCGTGCCTGCTCATCCATGCGAATCTGGGCAAACAGTTGTTGCAGGGAATAGCCTTCTCCCACCGCGACCAGCAAATGCGCCGCCCATGAAATCTGATAGGCCAATCCGCTCGGCGGCAGGCGGTAGACGTGCAGCTTGTCAATGTCCAAGCGGGCGCTGTCCGCGGGTTTCTCCGCATGGGTTGTGTTGGGGGTTCTGGTGTGAGCTCGCGCCGCAGTAGTCGCAGCAGAATTGCGAGGTTTATCGTATGTTCTGTTCTGTGGTTTTCCGCGCGCGCCGGTCGGAGCTGTTGCGCCTGCGGCATGATTTGTGCGAGGCGCATTCGGCTTTTTGGGTGCGTATTTCGCACCGCTGCGCAGCGGTTTTTTGGCTTTACCCTCGGTTGATTTTGTGGCAGGTTTGTCTTTCAGACTGAGGGTGCTGCGTTTGGATTCGGTGTTCATGTTGGCCTATTGAGTGGTTGGCAAGGTATTTTGCTGTTCAAAACCCCATTATAAATCACGCGGTTGCTTGTCAGGGATGTATTGTTGGGTGGATATTCCACGGAATCGGCTGAATCCACGGATGGCGCCGCACAGTTTGGGCTAAAATGCGCGCATGAAAACCGATACGAATACCTCAACCTCCTCTACTTTTTTCTGGCACGACTACGAAACCTTCGGCCTGTCGCCTGCCAAAGACCGCCCTGCGCAGTTCGCGGGCGTGCGCACCGATATGGATTTGAATGAAATTGGCGAGCCGCTGATGCTGTATTGCCAGTTGCCGACGGATTATTTGCCCTCGCCCGAATCGACACTGATTACCGGCATCACGCCGCAGTTGTGCAATGAGCGTGGCGTGCCGGAGCCGCAGTTTGCGCAGACGATTGTGCGTGAGTTGGCTGCGCCGGATACCATCGGCGTGGGTTATAACACGATTCGTTTTGATGATGAAGTGACGCGTTTTATGCTGTGGCGCAATTTGTTCCCGCCGTATAAACGCGAGTTTGAAAACGGTTGTAGCCGCTGGGATTTGATTGACGTGGTGCGCTGCGCGTATGCCTTGCGCCCCGATGGCATTGTTTGGCCGACCGATGCACAAACGGGGAAAATCAGTTTGCGCTTGGAGCATTTGACTGCGGCCAATGGCCTCGCGCATGAGGCGGCACACGATGCGCTCTCGGACGTGCGCGCGACGATTGCGCTGGCGCAATTGATCAAAACCCGTCAACCGCGTCTGTTTGAATTTGCGCTGAAATTGCGGCAAAAAAAGGCGGTGCAGGACGAAATCGGCTGGCCGTTTGACTTAAAAAAATCACCGAAGCCGTTTTTGCATGTTTCGGGAATGTTTGGTGCGGAACGGCGCTACCTTGCGGTGGTGTATCCGCTTGCGCCGCATCCGACCAATAAAAACGAGTTGATTGTTTGGGATTTGGCCGCCGATCCGGCGCTGTTGCTGGGCTTGTCGGTGGCACAGATTCGCGAGCGCCTGTTCACGTCTGCGGCGGAGTTGGGCGAGCGCGGCTTGACGCGTTTACCGATCAAAACGATTCACATCAATAAATCACCCGTCGTGATTGCGCAGTTAAAGACCTTGAACGACACGCAGTCGGCCGCTTGTGGCGTGGATTGGGAAGCGGTGGAGCAGCACGAGTCGAACGCGGTTCGGCATTTTGCCGCGCTGCAAAAAATCGACTGGGCGGCGGTGTTTGAGCGTGAGTATGACGACGCGGGGCGCAGCGCCGAGGAAATGCTGTACGGCGGCGGTTTTGTACCGGACAGCGATTATCGCGCTGCGGAGCAGGCGATGGATGCGCAGCGTCAGCCACGAGACATGCAGCCGAATGGCAAGCAGCCGAATTTCAAAGACGCGCGTTTGGTCGAATTGTGGTGGTTGTACCGCGCGCGGCACTTCCCGCACACACTCTCGGCGGATGAGCAGGCGCGTTGGCACGACTGGCGCGCGCAGCGCCTGATCGGTGATGGGCAGATGGATGTGTGGCTGGCGCAGTTGAATGAATTGGGGCAACAGTACAGCGATCAGCCCGATCAATTAGCGCTGCTGCAAACCGTATATGAATACGGACAAAGCTTGGCCGACGGGCTGGAATAATCAATGAGGAGCAGGGATGGCAACCTTTGAACAAGTGGTCTTGCAGGCTGAACAACAGTTGACCCAAGCCGATTTGTATCACGGTCATGGCATGAGCAATGCCTACGATGAAGCGGTGTATGCGGCGCAGTTTTGTGCCGGTTTGCCAGTTGATTTAGAGCCGGATTGGCACACAGAATATCCGATGGATGCGCAAACGCGTTTGGAAAGCTTGGTCGCGATGCGCTGTCAGAGCAAAGTACCGCTGGCATATCTGACGCATGAAGCGTATTTATACGGCTACAAATTTTATGTCGATGAGCGCGTGATTGTGCCGCGCAGCTTCATTGCCGAAGTGATTCTGGATGAAT
>CAZCYS010000029.1:0-13433 GCA_964502825.1 uncultured Hydromonas sp.
CGCACCTCTCGCGCGAGACCAATTCGCCCGACTTGGTCGCGCAAATGTTGGATGAGCTACTTCGCCCGCATGGAGTTCACTATACTGTCGCTTGCCAAGATGAAGGGTTTGATTGGTTTGATGTATTGTGATGGGGTGCTGAAATACTGATTTAACCTTGCATCAAGTCTGCAGAATTGAAAAGGAATCGATGCGAATTCCAGTGCGTTGGTTGTGATGCATTGTATTTATAGTGGTAGATTTTTCATAAAAAATCGCGCAGAGTAAACATGCTCTGCGCGATGGTCATTGAAACGATGGCTGATAATTAAGCTTGTTTATTCATCTCTTCAATTTTCACTTTCCACTCTTTCGGTCCGGTTTCGTGCACCGAAACGCCGTTCGAGTCTACCGCTACCGTGACCGGCATATCGACCACATCAAATTCGTAGATCGCTTCCATGCCGAGGTCTTCAAAGGCCAGCACTTTCGCGGCTTTGATCGCTTTGGAGACGAGGTAGGCGGCGCCGCCGACGGCCATCAGATAGGCGGCTTTGTGCTTTTTGATCGCTTCGATGGCAGCAGGGCCGCGCTCAGATTTACCAATCATGGTGATCAGGCCAGTTTGTGACAGCATCATGTCGGTGAATTTGTCCATGCGGGTGGCGGTGGTTGGACCGGCTGGGCCGACGACTTCGTCACGCACCGGATCAACCGGGCCGACGTAGTAAATGGCGCGGTTGGTGAAATCGACCGGCAGTTTTTCGCCTTTGGCGAGCATGTCGGCGATGCGTTTGTGCGCAGCGTCGCGACCGGTGAGCATTTTGCCATTGAGCAGCAGGGTTTGACCCGGTTTCCATGCGGCGACTTGTTCCGGTGTGAGGGTGTTTAGATCAACCCGTTGGCTTTTCTCGGTGTCTGCCGTCCAACTTACTTGCGGCCAGACATCCATGGATGGTGGGGTGAGGATGGCAGGGCCGTCGCCATGTAGGTGGAAATGCACGTGACGGGTGGCGGCGCAGTTCGGTACCATACCGACTGGCAGTGAAGCGGCGTGGGTTGGGTAGTCCATGATTTTAACGTCAAGGACGGTCGTCAGACCGCCGAGACCTTGCGCGCCAATGCCGAGTGCGTTGACCTTTTCGTACAGCTCGATACGCAATTCTTCAATGCGGTTGGATGGGCCGCGTTCAATCAATTCGTGCATGTCTACCGGTGCCATGATGGATTCTTTGGCGAGCAACATGGCTTTTTCCGGTGTGCCGCCGATACCAATGCCGAGAATGCCCGGCGGGCACCAGCCTGCGCCCATGGTCGGTACGGTTTTGAGTACCCAGTCAACGATGGAGTCGGATGGGTTGAGCATCGCCATTTTGGATTTGTTTTCGGAGCCGCCGCCTTTGGCTGCGACAATGACTTCTACCGCGTCACCGGCCACCATTTCGATGTGCACCACGGCAGGGGTGTTGTCTTTGGTGTTTTGGCGTTTGCCCGCAGGGTCGCGTAAAACGGAGGCGCGCAACAGGTTGTCCGGATTGGTGTAGGCGCGACGCACGCCTTCGTTGACCATTTCCTGAATGGTGATGTCGGTGTCCCATTTCACGCCCATACCGATTTTCAGGAAAACCACGCCGATGCCGGTGTCTTGGCAAATCGGGCGATGACCCTCGGCACTCATGCGGCTATTGGTCAAGATTTGTGCAATGGCGTCTTTTGCCGCTGGATTGGCTTCACGCTCGTAGGCTTTGCTCAGCGCGCGGATGTAGTCTTCGGGATGGTAGTAGGAAATGTATTGGAATGCGTCGGCAATCGAACTGATGAAATCTTCTTTACGTATGGTGGTCATATTGCTCTCCAAGGGTTAATGATGAGGGTGATATGTTTGTGCGCTGAGTTTATCAACCCAGGCCATAATTAAAGCAGAGATTAGAAATACAACGTGAAGGCTGGCTTGTGCAATTAAGTCTCGATCGCTGATTTTGCCCATGTCCATGAACGAGGTGAGCAGGTGAATCGAGGAAATGCTGATGATGGCCATGGATAATTTGACTTTCAATACGCCTGCGTTGACGTGGTTGAGCCATTCCGGTTGGTCGGGGTGGTTGTCCACGTTGATGCGTGAGACGAAAATATCGTAGCCGCCGATGATGATCATGATGAGTAAATTGGCAATCATGACAATATCTACCAAGCCGAGTACCATCAGCATGATGTCGGTTTCATCCAGCAGGCCGAAGGCAGTGCCGTGGACTAAATGAAAGAGTTCTTTTAAAAATTTATAAACGTAGACGAATTGAGCAACGATCAAGCCCAAATATAGGGGGAGTTGTATCCAGCGGGAGAAAAAGATGAAATGACTGAGCATAGATGATATCAATAGTTGAGCAAATAAAACCACGCAAAGCAGCGTAAAGCAAAGCTTATTCTACACCATGTGTGCCTGTTAGACGAGGCTTTCATCCGGGGCGGGAGGCATGGTTTTATGTCTCTATTGAATCTATTTATTCGGGCATCAATCTTGGCGAAGTAGAACCAATGTGCTGTTGCGCTCGCTCACGCGCTCACCTGTCCAAGCGGCGCGCCAACGGCGTTCTTTAAATTCGATGGACGTATCCTCCACGACCTGATTGACCGGCAGATTCAACGCTTCGTTGGTGGTCAAAATATAGGGACATTGTACCTGTGAAAACGCCGATTGTTCAGGCAAAAACGGCACCTTGGCGTAGTAATACATCGCGCCGCGCGCTGCATTGCTCAATTGATAGGCGTGAACACAAGTGGTTTGGGTGGGCAGTTTTTGCGCCAGACTTCTGCCCACACGTTCGTAACTGCGGGTGTAATCCAGCCACGGCATGGCAAGGGTTGCGAGTAATACCCAGACCATGACCAAGCCGCCCGAGGATAAAGCCACCGATTTCCACAACGCGCGCGGCTCAAAGCGAATGCGCCAGCTCAACAAGAATGCCCAGGCAAAGCTGACCAAGCAGGCGAAAATGAATGGTAACCATCGGAATATCGGCTCAAATCCGGGGGCCAGCTTATTGATGTTGTGATAAATACTCTTTGGATAACCAAGCCAAGAGGCTTCCCATGCCATCCAAATGGCTGCGGCCAAAACGGTAAATGTTGCCAAAGAGAACCAGTCAATGATGTTCGCGCGTCCACGATTGAGGGTGGCCAAACCAAATGGCGCCAAAATCAAAAAGCCCGGCGTGAACATCAATAGGCTGGTGATGAAACGTTGTCCGGTGATTAGAATGTGCGCCGTTGGCGCGAGCAGCAGCAAAATGCCCAAAATCATCATCGGTGTGTCCCACTGCGCACGCCAGCGCCATAGGCAAACCAAAGCCAATGGCCACAAAGGCCAAGCGAAGACCAAAATATTGCGGGCGAAAAAGCGGGTGTTTTCTTTGGAAATAGGGGCGAAATGCTGGCCGTCGAGCCAACCTTGGAAAAAATCGGCGTTGTGCTGAATATTCATCAGCCAGATCAGCGGCAGCGCAATGCCGATCAACAGTACAATCGGCGCGGTGTGCAGGCTATGGTCGCGCCAATGCGTAAAAAACAGCACACTTAAGGTAATTAAAATGAAAGAGACAAACAAGGCAAACGGTACACTCAAGCCCAAACCGGCCAAACCCAAAGCCCACAGCCAGCGTCCCAACTGTGGTCGTTCCAAGGTCAAACTCGCACCGAACAACCACAACATACTGACCATCAATTGCGTCGCACCGTTGCTCGTATCATGGGTATGTGCGGCAATACCGTAGGTCGCAATGAACAGCAATACCGCGGAGTCCGCCAGCATACGGCCATATTCGTGGGCCAACGGCTGCCCACCAAAGGTCAACGGCTGCGGTTGCACCTCATCGCGTTTGCCCAAACGATAAACTGCTTGCCATAAAAAATACATGGCCAGCGCATCTTGGCAGGCGATGGCCAGTTGTGCCGCGCTGAACGGTTGCAACAACGGGCTGAATAATTTGATGAACAATGCACCGATCCAATACGGCAAAGGACCATTGTCCGGCACATAGGCGCCAATCACGTTCGGAAACAGCCAATCGCTCATGGCGCCTTGCGCCATGGTCAGCATGATGCCGAAGCTCTCCGCCTCTTGACGCCACAATCCCCGCCAAATGAGGCCGGGCAATATATAGGCAATGGCCAACAGAACCAAATACCGATGCGGCAGGCGTGTGGTGTCTTGTCGGTTGAGGCGAAGCGGATTGGAAGGGGAAGCTGACTTCATGTGTGGTTGTGCCGTTTGGGTGTCGTGTTGGGCGGAAATGAGTTGTTATCGATTGTTGTGATCATTATCTGGCACAAACCATCGGTCAGTCGAAAAACTAATAGAATTTTAACGAACTACGCCCCGTTGCATCAAGTTTATTGTAAATTTTGAGCGTGTGCTTAGAAAGCAAGTATACAGGGATGCAAGGAGGGCAAAACAACATCATCAGCGGTTGATGTAAAAAAGGCGGCTTGCGCCACCTTTTTGTACGGGTCAATCGCTTGATTACGCACCGGTTTTACCCGTGCTGCGCGAACCGTATTTGTTACGGAATTTCTCAACGCGGCCTGCGGTATCGACGATTTTCTGAGTACCGGTGTAGAACGGGTGAGACTCAGAAGAAACCTCCAATTTGATCAAAGGATATTCTTTGCCTTCGAATTCAATGGTTTCACGTGCGTGTGCAGTGGTGCGAGAGATGAATTTAAAATCGCAAGAGATGTCGTGGAAGACCACTTCGCGGTATTCTGGATGGATATTCGGTTTCATGGGGTTTTCCTTTAAGTTCAATGACAGCCAATTAAACGGTCGTTTAACGATAATGAATGCTATTTCGTAAAACAACAATGGATTTAATCACACGTCGATTTAAAAAAGCCCTTAATTATCCGTGAATTTTCGGATAAATGCAAGCGAATCTGTGGAGTTGGCCACAGGGCGGATAAAGAGAACACAGAGCCTCGAATGAGACTCTGTGCTTTTTTGAGCCAAGTATTACGCTTTGCTACGTACTTTACCGTAGATCCACAGCAACAGAAATGCCACGACCACGGAGGCGAGGAAGCCCGCGCCTTGTCCCGGGCGGTACCAGCCCAGTGATTGACCAAGCGCGCCGGCAAGCACGGAGCCGCCGATGCCCAATAGGGTGGTCATGATGAAGCCCAGATTGTCTTTGCCCGGGTGCAAAAATTTTGCCAATACGCCGACCAAAAAGCCAATCAAAATTGTCCAGATCCAACCCATAATGTGCTCCTTTTTCAGTTTGTCGCAAAGTGTTGTAAAAACGGCTTGAATCGATGAATCATTCAAGCCGTTTGCTTATTGAGTATAGAGACTCACTCGATGATTGGTGGCTATTATAGCCCCAAAGCTTTTTTCACGCCGGCACCATAGGCAGGATCACATTTGGTGCAGTTGTCGATGTGGCGTTGTTTGATGAAGTCCGGCGCATCGCCCATGGCGCGGGCGGTGTTGTCGAACAGCACTTGTTGTTGTTCGGGCGTCATCAAGCGGAACAAAGCACGCGGTTGGCTGAAATAGTCGTTATCGTCTTCGCGGTAATTCCAGAAATCCGCATCGCCGGTGATTTTCAACGGTGGTTCTTTGAACTCGGGCTGCTCTTGCCAT
Source organism: uncultured Hydromonas sp. (assembly GCA_964502825.1). GTDB lineage: Bacteria > Pseudomonadota > Gammaproteobacteria > Burkholderiales > Burkholderiaceae > CTSOIL-112. The sequence goes on from CAZCYS010000029.1 coordinate 5,621, forward strand.
TGGCCAAAGCTGTTGGGCTCGTAGTGCAATGTGCTGCCGTAGTTCGCATCCACGCGGCCTTGCCCGTCGCGATGATTGCTGTGCACCGGGCAACGCGCTTTGTTGACCGGAATCTGCTGATAGTTCACGCCCAAACGGTAGCGTTGCGCATCGGCGTAGTTGAACAGGCGCGCTTGCAACATGCGGTCGGGCGAGACGCTGATGCCGGGTACCAAATTGCTTGGCGCAAAGGCGGATTGTTCGACGTCGAGGAAGAAGTTTTCCGGATTGCGGTTCAGCTCGAATTCGCCCACTTCAATCAGCGGATAATCACCTTTCGGCCAGACTTTGGTCAGGTCGAACGGGTGGTACGGTACTTTTTCCGCATCGGCTTCGGGCATGATTTGCACATACATGGTCCATTTCGGGAAATCGCCGCGCTCAATCGCATCGTACAAATCGCGCTGATTGCTTTCACGGTCTTTGCCGACCACGGCTTCGGCTTCGGCATCGCTCAGGTTTTCAATGCCTTGTTGGGTACGGAAATGGAATTTCACCCAGAAACGCTCATTGGCCGCATTGATGAAGCTGTACGTATGCGAGCCAAAACCGTGCATGTGGCGATAGCTTTTCGGAATGCCACGGTCGGACATCACAATCGTCACTTGGTGCAAGGCTTCAGGCAACAATGTCCAGAAATCCCAGTTGTATTTGGCGCTGCGTAAATTGGTGCGTGGGTCGCGTTTGACGGCTTTGTTCAAATCCGGAAACTTGCGCGGGTCGCGCAAAAAGAACACCGGTGTGTTGTTGCCGACCATGTCCCAGTTGCCTTCTTCGGTGTAGAACTTCAAGGCAAAGCCGCGGATGTCGCGCTCGGCATCGGCCGCACCGCGTTCACCGGCCACGGTGGTGAAACGGGCAAACATCTCGGTTTTCTTGCCAATTTGGCTAAAGATTTTCGCACGGGTGTATTGGGTGATGTCGTGGGTGACGGTGAAGGTACCGAACGCGCCGGAACCTTTGGCGTGCATGCGCCGCTCAGGAATAACTTCGCGCACAAAGTTGGCGAGCTTTTCGTTGAGCCACACATCTTGCGCCAGCAAGGGGCCGCGTGGGCCGGCTGTCATGCTGTTTTGATTGTCCACGACGGGGGCGCCGAAATCAGTGGTCAGGTGTGTGACAGGGCATTTCTTTTGATCTTGACTCATACAGGTTCTCCTTGGGATGGTTAGCGAATTAGCCTCTCGTGCAAGAGAAACTATGACTCGAGTTTATGCCGCTTGTTGTGTATAGTAAAATTGTATTTGTTGATTATCCTTATAGCAAATAACTATCAGCGCTGTGGTTAAGCGATACGGAAATGGTACAAAGTAAATTTGTACAGAGAATGAATCAAATGCGTCCGTTTTAATTATGAACCATTTTTTGCGAGCGCTTCACCGCAGTGCATACAATAATTCGCGTCGGGTAGATGGCCTTCAGTCATACAGTTTGCGCAAGTGCGGGTGGTGATTTCGAGCTTTTTGCCGCGCGCATTACTCATCTCGACGGTAACGATGCCGGTAGGTACAGCCAATGTTCCCCAACCCATCAACATCATCAGGGTCGCAATCAGTCGTCCGAGTCCGGTTGAGGGTGTGACATCGCCATAGCCCACGGTGGTCATGGTCGTGATCGCCCAGTAAATAGCGGTGGGAATGTTGGGATATTTATCATTATGCGGGCTTTCGACCAAATACATGACCGTACCCATAATCACCGCCACAATGAGTACGAATGAGATAAAAATAGTGATTTTGCGCGCGCTGGCACGAATGGCATAAATGAGGGAATAATACTCATGCGAGTACGCGCTCAGCCCCAAGATTCGGAATATCCGCAGCAGGCGCAACAAACGTACATCAATCAATGAATGCAGCTCAGGGAAGATCAGTGCCAAATAAGTCGGTAAGATGGATAAGAAATCAACGATGCCAAAAAAGCTGGTGGCGTAACGCAGCGGGTGGCGCACGCACAGCAGGCGAATAATGTATTCAACCGTAAAAATCAGCGTGAAGGCCCACTCCAACAGCTTGAACTGATTGCCATATTGGTCACGCAATTCTTGAACACTATCGGCAAAAACCACTGCGACGCTCAGTAAAATCAGTACCAATAAGGCCAAATCAAAGCGTCGGCCAGCCGGTGTTTCAGCCTCAAAAATAATGTTGTACAGTTTTAAGCGCCAGCCATTTAATGGTTTGTCAGTAGATTGTGCTTGTTGCTGGGAAGAGGTATCTTTAGAGAGGGTCATAGGATGATTGCTGTGTGATGGGTTTGGGATAAAAGCTTAATTCATTTTAAATACATAAATAAGTATTCTACTGAAGTTTGATGGTATATGAAACGGATTTACCAAATAGCGTGCGGATAAAATACGGTAAAATGCGCGTTTATCTTTAGTGCATTTTTTCTATGAACGATTTTTTCAGCACGCCTTTACCGGAATCCATTCACTGCGCAGATGATTTAAATTTAATGCATTTTGACTACGCATTGCCGCCGGAGTTGATCGCGCAGATGCCTGCGAGTGAACGCACCGCCAGCCGTTTGCTGCTTGTCGGCGAACATCTGCGCGATGCATATTTTGCCGATGTGTTGGCGCAGTTCCAGTCCGGTGATATTTTGGTATTGAATAACACCAAAGTGATCAAAGCGCGGTTATTCGGGCAAAAAGCCACCGGCGGTAAGGTCGAAGTGATGATTGAGCGTGTCAGCGGCACGCACGAATGCGTCGCGCAGATTCGCGCCTCCAAAGCACCACCTGCCGCAACGACGATTCGCATCTCCGACGATTTTGAACTCACGGTGTTGTCCAAAGAGGGGCGTTTTTACCATTTGCGCAGCGACCAGCCAATTTTGCCGATGCTCGAGCAATACGGGCATTTACCGCTGCCGCCATATATTGATCACGCGGCGGACGACTTTGATGCGCAGCGCTATCAAACCGTATTTGCGCAGCGCGATGGCGCGGTGGCCGCGCCGACCGCGGGGCTGCACTTTGACGAGGCGCTGTTGGCTGCGGTACAGGCAAAAGGCGTGCAATTGGCTTATGTCACGCTGCATGTCGGCGCAGGCACGTTTTTGCCGGTGTCAACGCAAAACCTGAGCGAACACGTCATGCACGAAGAATGGTACGAGATTCCACAGGCGACTGCGGATGCGATCAATCAGGCGCGTGCGCAAGGGCGACGCGTGATTTCGGTCGGTACCACCAGTTTGCGTGCGTTGGAATCGGCGTATGCGCAGCAAAATTCCGCACATCAAGCGGATTGGCAAATGCAGGCGGCGACGGGACAAACGCGGCTGTTCATTCGCCCGCCATATCGCTTTGGCGTGGTGGACGTATTGATTACCAATTTTCACCTGCCACAATCGACCCTGCTGATGCTGGTGTCGGCTTTTGCAGGTGTACAAACCATGCGGGATGTGTACAATCACGCGATTGCGCAGAAATACCGCTTTTTCAGCTACGGCGATGCGATGTGGCTCGATAGAACAACCCATAACGATTAACGAATATGCTTGAATTTAAATTACACAAAACTTCTGGAAAAGCGCGTCGCGGGACGATGACGCTCAATCACGGCGTGGTGCAAACGCCGATTTTTATGCCGGTTGGCACTTATGGCGCGGTCAAGGGCATGACACCCGATATGCTGCGCGAAATCAATGCACAGATTATTTTGGGCAATACTTTTCACCTGTGGTTGCGTCCGGGCATGGATGTGATGAAGGTGCACGGTGGTTTGCATCAGTTTATGAATTGGGATAAGCCGATTTTGACCGATTCGGGCGGTTTTCAGGTGTTCAGCTTGGGCGATTTGCGCAAAATCACCGAGGAGGGCGTGACGTTCAGCTCGCCGGTGAATGGCGACAAGTTGTTTTTGACGCCCGAAGGCTCGATGCAGATTCAAACCGTACTCAATTCGGACATCGTGATGCAGTTTGACGAATGCACGCCGTATCCGGCGGATGTAAAAACCGCGCGCGAATCGATGGAGTTGTCTCTGCGCTGGGCAAAACGTTCGCTGGATGAGTTTACCCGTCTGGAGAATCCGAATGCGCTGTTTGGCATTGTTCAAGGTGGTATGCACGAGCATCTGCGTACGGAATCGTTGGCGAATTTGGCGGAAATGCCGTTTCACGGCATGGCGATCGGCGGGCTGTCGGTCGGTGAGCCGAAAGAGGAGTTTTACCGCGTGCTGGAATTCATCGGGCATCAATTACCGACGGAGAAACCGCGTTATCTGATGGGTGTGGGTACGCCGGAGGATTTGGTATTCGGCGTGTCACAGGGCATTGATATGTTTGACTGTGTGATGCCGACGCGTAATGCGCGCAATGGCTGGCTGTTTACACGCTTTGGCGACATTAAGATCAAAAATGCACGTTATAAAAACGATCTGAAACCGCTGGATGAGAGTTGCGATTGCTACACCTGTCGCAATTTCTCACGTTCGTATTTGCACCATCTGCACAAAATGGGCGAAATGCTCGGCGCACAGCTCAATACCATCCACAATCTGCATTATTACTTGCAATTGATGCAGGAGTTGCGTGATGGCTTGGACAATGAGCAATTCGACGAGGTGGTGCACCAGTTTCATGCAAACCGTGCGCGCGGCGTTGACTAAGGTGGTTAATGACGCCATTCGTGCGTAACTATGCGCTAAAACCGGCAGAACTGGTATAATGCTCCGGCTTTTTTAGCGCAACCAATTAAGTGATATAGAGGAGAGTTCCATGTTTTTGATTTCAGATGCACACGCACAAGCAGCCGGCGCAGCAGATCCGACCGGTGGTTTGATGTCTTTCTTGCCGTTAATCATTATTTTTGCCATTTTCTACTTTATGATGATTCGTCCGCAAATGAAGCGTCAAAAAGAATTGCGTGCCATGCTCGCTGCCTTGAAAAAAGGTGATGAAGTGACCACAGGCGGTGGCGTTGTAGGCAAAATCGTCAGCTTGGATGATAATTTTGTGACTTTGGAAGTATCGCGTGTGAATGGCCAATCGGTTGAAGTGGTGTTTCAGCGCAATGCAGTTCACTCAATTTTACCGACCGGTACATTGAAACTGTAATCAAAGCCGCATTATTGAATATTCCCATAGCCAATCACGCACTTCATTTGATGTGCGTGATTTCGCTTTGTTTGGCGGTAAATGTGTCCTCCGTCTGAACCAAGCACGCAAGGACTTTGGCGCAGTCATTGATTTTTAATAAAAATAGAATGGTGGTGGTATGAACCGTTATCCCTTGTGGAAAAACATAATCATCGTGTTGGCGTTGGTACTGGGCTTGCTCTATACCATACCGACCTTCTTCGGTACCACGCAGGCGGTACAAGTCTCCGGCGCGAAGGCGACCGTTAAAGTAGAAGCCGACGTCAAAGACAAAGTGGAGCAGGTGCTCAAAGCACAAAATATTCCGTACACCGGCTTGTATTTTGAAAAAACCGCCCAGGGTTTGGGTACGGTCAAGGTGCGTGTGAACGGTCAGGAAACACAGGCAAAGGCGAAAGAAGCGATCAACGCTGCGCTCAACACCGATCCGAATTCACCTGCATACACGCTGGCGTACAGCACCGTTTCTGCGGCGCCGGACTGGATGACGGCGATTGGCGCTAAACCCGTATCGCTCGGTTTGGACTTGCGTGGCGGCGTGCATTTCTTGCTCGAAGTGAAAATGTCGGACGCGGTTCAGAAAAAATTGGACGCGATGCAAAACGGTTTCAACACCCTGTTCAAAGACAAAAAAATCGCGTTGCAAAGTGCCGAGAAAAACGGCGAACAACTGGTCATGAACTTTGATAGTCCCGCTACGGCAGAACAAGCGCGTGCGGCGATTTTGAGCGAACAGGGTGCGACCGATTATGTGGTCTCTCCGAATGGCAACAGCATCTCGGTCGGTCTGACCGAGCAGGCCGTTAATCAGGTGAAAAATCAGGCGATCAAACAAAATATTGAAATTCTGCACAACCGTGTGAACGCGATGGGTGCGTCCGAGCCGGTGGTGCAGCAACAAGGTTTCGATCGCATCGTGGTCGAATTGCCGGGTGAAAGCGATCCGGCGCGGGCAAAAAGTCTGATTGGCCGTACCGCGACGCTGGAAGTGCGTATGGAAGAAACCACGAATCCGCTCAATGGCGTTGAATTTGATATGGCCAGCAGTGAAGGACATCCGGGTCAAAAAGCCCTGTTGAAAAAACAGGTGGTGATTACCGGTGATGCGTTTACGCAAGCGCGGGGACAGTTGGACGGGCAAAACGGCGGTGTTCACGTCAGTGTCAATTTGAATGCCGAAAGCGGCAAAATCATGCGTCAAACCACGCACGATAACATCGGTAAACGCATGGGCATTGTAATGTATGAACAACAACCCGACGGCAAGACCAAAGGCGAAGTGATTTCATTGGCGACCATCCAAAGCGAATTTGGCGATGCATTCCAGATCACCGGCGCACGCACTTTGCAAGAGGCGGAAGATTTGGCCTTGCTGTTGCGCTCGGGCGCATTGGCCGCGCCGATGACGATCACGCAGGAAAGCACGGTGGGGCCGTCATTGGGTGAGGAAAACATCAAAAAAGGGTTGAAATCATTGGCTTATGGCTTCGCTGCTGTGTCCATTTTTATGCTGATTTACTACCGTGTGTTCGGGATGTTTTCGGTGTTGGCTTTGGGTGTAAATCTGTTGTTGCTGGTCGGCATTTTGGCGGCCATTGGTGTGACCATGACCTTGCCGGGGATTGCGGCGGTTGCGCTCACGCTCGGTATGGCGATTGACTCGAACGTGTTGATTAACGAGCGGATTCGAGAGGAGCTGCGCAACGGTCAGGCACCCGCGATGGCGATTCATCTGGGGTACGAGCGTGCTTTTGCGACGATTTTGGACTCAAATATCACCACATTGATTGCCGGTGTCGCTTTGTTGATTTTCGGTACTGGCCCGATTCGCGGTTTTGCGATCGTGCATTGTCTGGGGATTGCGACCTCGATGTTCTCGGCGGTATTCTTCTCGCGCGGTTTGGCGAATGCTTGGTATGGTCGTCAGCAACGTTTGCAGTCGATTTCGATCGGGCAAGTGTGGCGTCCGAGTGTCGACGCTGCCAAGACGGGTAAATAATTCATTGAACATCAGGTATTGAAAGACCATTATGGAATTTTTTCGATTTAAAAAAGACATCAATTTCATGAAATACGCCTTGATTTTCAATGCGATTTCATTAATCACTTTGATTCTGGCTATTTTCTTCCTGTTCACCCGAGGGTTGCATTTCTCGATTGAATTCACCGGCGGTACTTTGGTGGAAACCAAATACAGTCAGCCGGCGGATTTGAACAGCATCCGCAGCAGTTTGGAAGGCATTGGCTATAAAGATGCGCAGGTGCAAAATTTCGGCGCGACAGATAAAGTGATGATTCGCGTGCCGCTGAAAACAGGTGTGTCCAGCGAAGAGCAGACCAAGCAGGTGATGGGTGCATTGCAGGCCGCCTCACCTGACGTGAAGCTGGAGCGCAATGAATTCGTCGGCCCGCAAATCGGTCAGGAGTTGGCGACCAGCGGTTTGATGGCCTTGTTATTCGTCTGTGTGGGCATTGTGATTTATCTGTCGTTCCGCTTCGAGTGGAAATTTGCGGTCGCGGGGATTTTGGCGAATTTGCATGATGTGATTATCATCCTCGGCTTTTTCGCGTTCTTTCAATGGGAGTTTTCGCTCTCGGTACTCGCGGCGGTGCTGGCGATTCTCGGCTACTCGGTGAATGAGTCGGTGGTGATTTTTGACCGGATTCG
>CAZCYS010000030.1:0-13270 GCA_964502825.1 uncultured Hydromonas sp.
GCATCATTTTGCGGTGTACCGTAGGTTTCAGCATACGGCTCGGTGTACAGCTCTACTCGGTCGGCGCCGAGTTCTTTTGCCAACGCGATATTCGGGCAGTCGTAATCGACAAACAGACTCACGCGGATACCGGCCGCTTTCAGCTCGGCACACACCTCGCGCAAAAATGCGGCGTTTTTGTCCAAATCCCAACCGTGATCGGAGGTCACTTGATTCGGGTCGTCCGGTACCAGCGTGCATTGCGCCGGTTTGACCGCGAGCACCACGTCGAGAAACTCGCGCGTCGGATTGCCTTCAATATTCAATTCCGCGCCATGACGATCGCACACCGCTTTGAGTTCGTGCGCATCCGAGTAGCGCGCGTGACGCTGATCCGGACGCGGATGCAAGGTAATGCCATGCGCGCCCAATTGCAAAAATCGTTCGGAAAAAGCGGCCACATCGGGATAATTACGCCCGCGTGAATTGCGAATCAGCGCAATTTTATTGATATTGACGGATAGTTGTGTCATCTATTTACTCCATCGTAGCGGTCGCCAAACGCAGCCCAAAACCTAAAAACATCATGCCCACGGTGCCCGTACCGGCGACCATCCACAGCGGACGTGCACGAAATGTCGCAGCCAAGCGATCACCCGAAAAGATCAGCATGGATAAATATAAAAAGCTAAAAAATTGCAAAATCAGCGCCAGTACGAAAAAGGCGAGCATCGGATGCTCCGCGTCTGGGCGTACAAACTGGACAAAGAACGAAATGAAAAACAAAATCGCTTTCGGGTTAATCAGGCTAATCAACAAAGCTTTGACAAACGGTGAGCGCACCGAATCAGCGACGCGCTCCACACGCCCTTCTTGGGCGTCCATCGTGCTGTTTTGCTCCAGCTGGCTTTGCGACAAAATCGCTGTACGGTTTTTCCAGATTTGATACGCACCCAACAGCATCTTAAAGCCCAAAAATGCGAGGTACGCGCCACCGACCAGCTTCAAAGTTAAAAATATCTGCGGTGCGGTTTTAAAAAGCGTCGCAGCGCCCAATACTGCCAACAGCATCAGCACCGAATCACCGACAAACACACCACACGCGGCCATATAGCCACGGCGAACGCCCTTTTGCGCGGCGGTCGTGAGCACGTACATCGAGTTCGGCCCAGGCAGCAACACCACGGCAATCGTGCCAATGACAAAGGTGGTCAGATCGGTGATTCCGAGCATATTTACGCCTTCGCCGCAGCCATGTTATCCACAAAGCGATCGAACAAATATGCGATGTCGTGCGGCCCTGGAGATGCCTCCGGGTGGCCTTGGAACGAAAACGCAGGTTTGTCGGTGAACGCGATGCCTTGCAAACTGCCATCAAACAGTGACACATGCGTCACGCGCACATTCGCAGGCAAGGTTTTTTCATCCGCTGCAAAGCCGTGATTTTGTGAGGTGATCGCCACGCGACCATTGTCCAAATCCTTCACCGGATGGTTCGCACCGTGGTGACCGAATTTCATTTTCAGGGTTTTTGCGCCCGAAGCCAAAGCCAAAATCTGATGTCCCAAGCAAATGCCAAATACCGGCAGGTTTTTATCCAAAAACTCGCGCGTCGCCGCAATCGCATAGTCGCATGGCTCCGGATCGCCCGGTCCGTTGGATAAAAATACGCCATCCGGATTCATCGCCAATACTTCAGATGCAGGCGTTTGCGCCGGTACGACGGTGATCGCACAGCCGCGCTCGGCGAGCATGCGCAGAATATTGTATTTCACACCAAAATCGTAGGCCACCACTTTGAACTTGGGCGCGGTTTGCGTGCCGAAGCCTTGGCCAAGTTGCCATTCGGTTTGCGTCCACTCATACGCGGTTTTGGTCGAAACGACTTTGGCCAAATCTTGCCCCGCCATACCGCCGAAACCGGCAGCCAAAGCCTTGGCCTGCGCCACGTCGTCACCAGAATCATTGCAAACCCAAATACAGCCGCCCTGCGCACCTTTCTCACGCAGCACGCGGGTCAGGGCACGCGTGTCGATGCCTGCGATGGCGACGACATTGTTCGCTTTCAGATAATCCGACAGGCTTTGCTCGGAGCGGAAATTGCTCACAATCGCAGGCAAATCCTTGATGATCAAACCGGCAGCGTAGACTTTATCTGCCTCGATGTCTTCAGAGTTCACACCGACATTGCCGATGTGCGGATAAGTCAAAGTGACCATTTGGCCGGTATACGACGGATCGGTCAGAATCTCTTGATAGCCGGTCATCGCGGTGTTAAATACCACCTCAGCGACTGTATGGCCGCTCGCGCCGATGGCGTAGCCTTGAAATACCGTGCCATCGGCCAGCGCCAAGATGGCTTTGGGAAATTGGGAAGAGAAAATCGGTAACACGCTTGCTCCTTTTTACCTACAGGTTTACACTGTACCATGACGTTGTTGAGCAGCCATCTTCTTTACAGTCATCAAGTCGATGGCGGGCGAAAAAAAACCGCCCTATCCATAATCACTCAGTGATTTGTCTTTAGGCGGCTTACTTGGCCAAAAACGGGAGGCGGCTCACAAAAAATCGTCATTTACGCAGTCTATTCAATCGTCAAAACTAAATCTGCGGGATTTTAACAGAAATTTAAACTTTCTATGACACAATAATAGCAAAATCCCTATAGATATTTTATTAAGCGCCGATTGATTATTTTTTAACCACACCTACTCAAAAGAAGAAAAATGATGAATTCATTAGACCAACTCAAACAATACACCACCGTTGTTGCCGACACAGGCGACTTTCAGTCGATCGCGCAATTTCTACCGCAAGACGCGACGACCAATCCGTCGCTGATTTTAAAAGCGGTACAGAAACCGGAATATCAACCGCTATTTGCCGCCACTGTCCAAGCACACAAAGGCGAGCCGGTCGGCGACATCATGAACCACGTTTTGGTGGCGTTTGGCTCTGAAATTCTCAAAATCATTCCGGGGCGTGTTTCCGCCGAGGTGGACGCGCGCTTGTCATTTGACACCGAGGCGACGGTGGAAAAGGCGAAAACCGTGATCGCCCTGTTTGAAGCTAAAGGCATTGACCGTGAACGCATCCTAATCAAAATCGCAGCGACCTGGGAAGGCATCCAAGCCGCCAAAATCCTCGAAGCACAAGGCATCCACACCAATTTGACCTTGATGTTCAGTCTGGCGCAAGCTGTAGCCTGCGCCAACGCAAATGTGACGCTGATTTCTCCATTCGTCGGACGCATTTACGACTGGTTCAAAAAACAAACCGGCACGGAGTACGATGCGAGCAACGATCCGGGCGTCGAATCGGTACGCACCATCTACAACTACTACAAAAAATTCGGCATCAAAACCCAAGTCATGGGCGCGAGTTTTCGCAATGTTGGGCAAATCATCGGCTTGGCCGGTTGCGATTTGCTGACCATCAGCCCTGATTTGTTGAAGCAGTTGCAAGAGATGAATGAGCCGGTCAGCGCCGCACTCAATAGCGAAAACGCACAGGCGCAAACCATCGAATTGCTGAATCAGACCGAAGCGTCATTCCGCCTGATGCTCAACAACGACCCGATGGCAAACGAAAAATTAGCCGAAGGCATTCGCTTGTTCTGCGTGGATACCGAAAAGCTGGTTACTTTGATTGAGCAGGTGTAAAGCCTGCTACGGATGCCTGCGTCGGCGCATGCGCTGATGCAGGCACAGATTCGGATGTAACCCCAGCCACACTCTGACGCGACTTTACCAATCCATCGGGCAAGGTGTGCCGTTCCAAACGATACATCAGCATTCCGACCAGCACCGCGCCGCCGACGATATTACCCAATGTGGCGGGAATCAGATTATGCAGCGCATGGCTGAGCGGCAAAGCATCCAAACCACCATACACCCAAGCCAAGGCAAAAAACGCCATATTGGCAATGCTGTGTTCAAAACCGCTGAAAAAGAAGACGAACACCAAGCACAGGGTCATGAGGATTTTCGCCACCTCATTGCTCAGTTTCAATGGTACCCAGACCGCCAAGCAAATCACCCAGTTACACAGCACGCCTTTCCAGAAAATCGCTGCGAAGCTCGCTTCGACCTTATGCTGCACCACATTGAACAGCAGATGTTCCGCCGTCACTGTACCCCAGGCATGGGCCGACATGAATACCCACGCAAACACCGCAATGCCAAGCGCATTGCCGAGATAGACCATGAGCCAGCTTTGCAACATCTGGCGCGTATTGGCCACACCGGCCAAGCGCCCAAACGTCAGATACATGATGTTGCTGGTGAATAATTCGACTTTGCAAATGATGATGGTGGACAGCGCCACACCGAAAAACGCCGACACCGGCACATAATACGCCGCCACTTTTCCCGCAAACAGCACCTGCCCCATTTTCAGACATACGGCTAAAATCAAGGCGATCAGTGCGCCTGCCACTGCCGAACTGAGCAGGTAACGCGTCGGCTCGTGATCCATCGTATGGGCTTTGTATTGCGCCTCATTCACTGCCAAAACCAGTGCGGGCGTTGTTTGATGTATCTGGGATGTATGGGAAGTCGCGTCTGTCACGATCTGCTCTCCATGATTATTGATACCACTGCTATGCCACGGTTAATCCAAATTCGGCAAAAATCGCGCGTGCCTGCGCGGTTTGCTCCGGCGTCGGGGTCGGCGTATCTTTCAGCTCGTACTCGATGCCTATTTCAGCCCACTTGTTTTGCGCCATCTGATGAAATGGCAACACCTCAACCCGATCCACATGCGATGCGATATGCTCGGCAATCCATTGTGCCAACGCCCGAATATCCGCCACGTCATCCGTCCAGCCCGGAACCAGCACATAGCGTATCCACATGCGTTTGTTCAGGCGCACCAAGCGCTGCGCGAAATCCAAAGTCGGCTGCAACGGCTTGCCCGTCAAGCGCAAGTAGCGCTCCGGCACAATGTGTTTGATGTCCAGTAGCACCAAATCCACCGGTGCGAACCACGCATCGTCCACATGCTCGTGCAAAAAACCCTGCGTGTCCAAAGCGGTGTGTAAACCCCAGCGTTGCTTGATTTGGCGAAACAGCGCACCGACAAACTCGGCCTGCATCAGTGGCTCACCACCCGAGAGGGTCACGCCGCCGCTGAATTTTAAAAATCCCGCATACGGCTTGATCTCCGCCAGCGCTTCGTCCACGCTGACCTCGCGCCCGCTGTGCAGTTTCCATGTGTCAGGATTGTGGCAATACAGACAGCGAAATTGGCAACCGGACATGAATAAAACACAACGCATACCCGGGCCATCAACCGCCGCGCCCGACTCGACCGAGTGCAAAAAGCCCGTGACAGCCTGATCGTCTGTCACAGGCGTGTTTGCCTCGTGGGATGAGTCCGTTGGGGATAGTGCGTGCAGATTAATCGAACGACTCATATCCCCTCTCCTGTATAAAATCCATCAGCCGACCATCAAATATGCGCGTGGAAGGTTCGGCTGATCACATCCAGCTGCTGATCACGCGTGAGCTTGATGAAGTTCACCGCATAGCCCGATACGCGCACGGTCAATTGCGGGTACAACTCAGGGTGATTCATCGCATCGACCAGCATGTCTCGGTTGAACACATTGACGTTGACGTGGAAGCCGCCCGCTGCCGTGTAGCCGTCCAAACAGTTGGACAAATTCGCCACGCGGTCTTTTTCGGTGTGACCCAAAGCATCCGGCGTCGCCGAGGCTGTCCAGCTAATCCCGTCCAATGCCGCTTCGTACGGAATTTTCGCCACAGACGCGCCCGCCGCCACAAAACCTTTGGCATCGCGGCCATTCATCGGGTTGGCACCCGGCGCAAACGGCGCACCGGCACGACGACCACACGGAGTATTACCGGTTTTTTTGCCGTACACCACGTTTGAGGTGATGGTCAGCACCGATTGGGTCGGCGTCGCATTGCGGTAAAAATACGGCTGCTGCTTGATTTTTTCCATAAAGCGCGTGGTCAGCCACACCGCGATGTCGTCCGCACGGTCATCATTATTACCGTAAGTTGGGAATTCGCCTTCGGTGCTGTAATCCACTGCTAAGCCATTTTCATCGCGAATCACATGAACTTTAGCGTATTTGATCGCAGACAAGGAATCCGCAGCCACGGACAAACCGGCAATCCCGCAGGCCATGGTGCGCAGAATATCGCGGTCGTGCAGCGCCATTTCGATGCGCTCATACGCGTATTTGTCGTGCATGTAGTGAATGCAATTCAGAGCTTTGACATAGGTTGCGGCGAGCCAATCCATCATCTTTTCAAACTTGGCGATGACTTCGTCGTAGTCCAATACGTCGGCCTTAATCGGCTCGAAGCCTTTGGCCACGACCATACCGGTTTTTTCATCCACACCACCGTTGATCGCGTACAGCAAGGCTTTGGCCAAATTCGCACGCGCGCCAAAAAACTGCATTTGTTTACCAATGCGCATGGCCGATACGCAGCACGCGATGCCGTAGTCATCGCCCCATTGCGGACGCATCAGATCATCGTTTTCGTATTGAATCGAGCTGGTGTCGATAGACACTTTGGCACAGAAATCTTTGAAACCGCGGGTCAATTGGGTTGACCACAGCACGGTGATATTCGGCTCCGGCGCAGGCCCCAAGTTGTACAAGGTATTCAAAATGCGGAAGCTGTTTTTGCTGACCAACGGACGGCCGTCTTCGCCCACACCGCCCACGCATTCGGTCACCCAAGTCGGGTCGCCGGAGAACAATTCATCGTATTCAGGCGTGCGCAGGAAACGCACGATGCGCAGTTTGATCACGAAATCATCGATCATTTCTTGCGCTTGCTCTTCGGTAATTTCGCCGCTTTGCAAATCGCGCTGAATGTAAATATCGAGGAAGGTACTCACACGCCCCATCGACATGGCCGCACCGTTTTGCTCTTTGACCGCAGCCAAATACGCCAGATATGTCCACTGAATCGCTTCGCGCGCAGTCGCCGCAGGACGGGTCAAATCACAACCGTATTTGCGCCCCATTTGCACCAACTCGTCCAAAGCGCGGAATTGTTCGGACAATTCTTCACGCGCACGAATCACATCTTCGGTGAACACCGCGTCGTCCAATTCATGATAGACCGCTTGACGCTCCTTGCGCAGGAAATTCACCCCGTACAACGCTACGCGGCGATAGTCGCCAATAATCCGACCGCGCCCATAAGCATCTGGCAAACCGGTGATCACGCCAGATTTACGCGCCGCCAAAATATCCGGTGTGTAGGCATCAAATACGCCTTGATTGTGGTCTTTGCGGTATTTGCCCCAAATCTCTTTCACCGCAGGATCGAGTTCAAAGCCATAGGCTTTCAATCCGCCTTCAACCATGCGCAGGCCGCCGTTCGGCATAATCGCGCGCTTGAGCGGCGCATCGGTTTGCAAGCCGACAATCAGTTCCAACTCTTGGTCGATATAACCGGCCTCATGCGCGGTGATACTGCTCGGAATCTGCGACACATCCAGCACGCCTTTGGCACGCTCTTGCTTGAGCAATTCTTCCAATTGCGCCCAAATTTTTTTCGTGCGTTCGGTAGGCCCCGCCAAAAAGGAGGCGTCGCCTTCATATAAGGTGTAATTTTTCTGAATAAAATCACGAACATTGATGCTGGTTTGCCACTCGCCTTCTTGGAAACCGTGCCAAGCATACAGTGCGGCCATATTTTCGTTAATTGCATTCATTTCAATTCCTCCTTTTTGTAAGCGGTTACAAAGCCCATCAAAAAAATAGTGATCTAATTCAAAAACACCCGCGCTGAAAAAACAAGAAGCACTCATTTATCAGCATATGGTTGTTATTTTTACATAATAAAATCGTTTACACACCCTATTTTTCACTTTAAAAGCCTAAAACATTGAAATTTATTAACTATTACTGATATTTCAGTTTTTGCAGAAATATCCATTGTAATAAATGCAACACTTCACCACCATTTTCCTTTGTACTCCGAGCAAATGACGATTTACAAAACTTTACACCAGCGAAATATTCCTCGTACAGCAGGATTTTAAAATGCTGCCTATCCATTTTATCGTTCAAAAAGAAAGGAAATAGTATGGCACTCCAACGTCAATGGGTTACCCCTTTAGTCGCGGGCTCATTTTTACTCATGGGCGTCACCGGTATATTGATGTTTTTCCACTGGGACACCGGACTGAACAAAACCGTGCATGAGTGGTTGGGCTGGGCCATGGTCGTGGCGGTGGCTTTGCACGTCATGGTTAATTTACAAGGCTTTAAAAACATGTTCCGCACCACTTTGGGCAAGGGTATCTTGGGCTTATTCACCTTGATTTTGGCATTGAGCTTTTTCAATCTGGGCGGTGGCGAAGGCAATGGCGGCCCTCCATTTAAAAATTCCGTCAACCTTTTATCCAACGCTTCCATTACCGAGCTGTCCCAAATCAGCCATATCGATGAGCAAATCTTGCTCACCCGTTTGCAACAAGCCGGAGTGAACTCGGCAACAGCACAATCCTCGGTCAAACAACTGGTCGGCGATGACTTAGGCAAGCAGATGCAAACTTTAAACAGCATCCTCAAAACTACTCCATAAATTCATCGTACAATGACCCGCGTATCGATATCGCTCAAATCACGGTTTGAGCGATATTGGTTTTAGGCGTATACAAAAAATACTCAAAACGGATTTTTATGAATGCTTTGGCAAAACTGTGGCGCAACGTATGGATTCGCCGCCTGATTTACCTGATCGTACTGCTGGCAGCCGCATGGCTGATCAAACTGGTCTTTTTCCCCAGCAAGGCGCAGAACAACTACATCACCGCGCCAGTGACGCGCGGCGATTTGGAACAAACCGTACTCGCAACGGGTATTGTCAAACCGTACAAACAGGTCGCCGTGGGTGCTCAAGTCACGGGCGAGATCAAATCGCTCAAGGTCAAATTGGGGCAAACGGTGAAACAAGGCGAGTTACTGGCCGTGATTGATTCACGCACACAGAGAAACACCCTGCAAACCGCTCAAGCGCAGCTCAACAGCAACCAAGCCGCACTGGAAAAAGCGCAGTTGGACTTTAACCGCCAAAAAATGATGCTGGCCGAAGGCGCCACCTCGAAAGAAAACTACGACAGCGCCAAAGCCGCCCTCGCCTCCGCCAAAGCCAACGTCGATCAATCGCGTGTCAACGTGGACACCGCCAAACTCTCGCTCGGCTACACCCAAGTTATCGCACCGATTGACGGCGTGATTGTGTCGCTGCCGGTCGAAGAAGGCCAAACCATCAATTCCAACCAATCCTCACCGACGCTGATGACCATTGCCCAATTGGACAAAATCACCATTCGCGCCGAGATTTCCGAGGGCGACATCACCAAGGTCAAATCCGGCATGCCCGCGTATTTCAATATTTTGGGCGAAACCGACAAACGATACGACACCACGTTGCGCTCCATCGACCCAGGGCCGACCACACTATCGGATAACACCTCTACCAGCGCCAGCAGTTCATCCTCATCCGCGATTTATTACTACGGGCTTTTGGACATGCCGAACGAGGACGGCAAGCTGCGTATTTCCATGACCGCGCAAGTCTCCATCATTGTCAATTCGGCCAAGCAGGTGCTGATCGTTCCCTCCACCGCACTGGGCGAGCGCAATGCGCAAGGTCAATACAAAGTGCTGGTTTTGGGCAAAGACAATACAACCACAGACAAATGGGTGGACGTCGGTTTAAATACCAATATCAACGCCGAAGTTAAATCCGGCCTGAACGAAGGCGAACAAGTCGTCGTGAGTCAATCCACCGATGCGTCGAATACCACCTCCGGCCGCCGCATGGGTCCGCCGATGTAAAACTTGAATAAAGCCTCGAATGCAACCTCAAATTCATCAACCAAGGTCCCAACAACGCACGCATTGGCCGAAATGAACAACACCGCACACACCACCGAACGCCCCGCTCTGCTCGAAGTTCGCAATTTATACCGCGAATTTCCTTCGGGTGACGACGTGGTGACCGTTTTAAACAACATCAATCTGCAAATTGCTGCCGGTGAAATGGTCGCCATCATCGGCCAGTCCGGCTCGGGCAAATCCACGTTGATGAATATCCTCGGTTGTCTGGATCGGCCGACACGCGGCAGCTATCTGGTCAATGGGCAAGAAACCGGCGCTATGGAACCGGACGAATTGGCGCGTTTGCGCCGCGAGTATTTCGGCTTCATTTTCCAACGCTATCACCTGCTGGGAGACTTGGACGCCATGGGCAATGTCGAAGTCCCCACCATTTATGCGGGCTACCCGTCCGAGCAACGACGCGCGCGCAGTGCCGCACTGCTGGAGCGTCTCGGTTTGGGCGAGCGCAAACACCACCGCCCCAATCAACTTTCCGGCGGGCAACAACAGCGCGTGAGTATCGCGCGCGCACTGGTCAATGGCGGTGAAGTCATTCTCGCCGACGAGCCGACCGGCGCATTGGACAGCCAAAGCGGACAGGAAGTCATGCGCATTCTGCGCGAGCTGCACGCCGAAGGCCACACCGTGATCATCGTCACGCATGATGCGCAAGTGGCAGCCAATGCCAATCGCATCATCGAAATTCGCGACGGCAGCATCATTGACGATCGCCGAACGGACAGGCAGAGCGCCGAGAATAACGAGAACAACAATAGCAATAACAACGACAGCAGCGCTACACCTACCGAGCAAAGCGCCCGTCAGTTGCAACATGACGCATCGAGCAACACACCCGCGCGTAGCGCCAGCAGACCCTTGTTCGGATTTTTTGACCGTTTTAAAGAAGCCGCATTGATGGCCACGCGCGCCATGCTCGCGCATCGCACGCGCACCTTCCTCACCATGCTCGGCATCATCATCGGCATTGCCTCCGTGGTCTCGGTCGTGGCGCTGGGTGAAGGCTCGCGGCAAAAAATCTTAGAGGACATCAGTTCAATGGGTACGAACACCATTGATATTTTCCCGGGCAAAGGCTGGGGCGATCGTCGAGCCTCGTCGATTCGCACGCTGACTGCGGCGGATGCAGAAGTTTTGGCGCAACAGCCCTACGTCGATTCGGTCACACCGAGGGTCAGCACCGCCGTGACCGTTCGTCTGGGCAATAACTCGGTCAGTGCGCAGGTGCAAGGCGTCGGCGAGCAGTATTTCCAAGTCAAAGGCATCAGCATGGATTTGGGCAAGCAATTCGATCGCCAAGCCGTCAGCGAATACGCGCAAGAAGCGGTGATCGACCCCAATTCGCGCAAAACCCTGTTCGGCGAAAGCGTCAACCCCATCGGCCAAGTCATCATGCTGGGCAATGTGCCCGTGCGCATCATCGGCGTGAGTAAAGCGCAGTCCTCCGCCTTTGGCAATGACGAAAATCTGAATATTTGGGTTCCCTACACCACGGTTTTGAGCCGAATGCTGGGGCAAACCCATGTGCGCAACATCACCGTGCGCGTTTCCGATAGCGTCAGCAGCCAAGCCGCCGAACAAGGCATCACCAAAATTCTGACCCAGCGTCACGGCACGCAGGATTTTTATATTTCCAACAGCGACACCATCCGTCAAACCATCGAGTCCACCACGCGCACCATGACTTTGTTGGTGTCCATGATCGCGGTGATTTCATTGATTGTCGGCGGCATTGGCGTGATGAACATCATGCTGGTTTCAGTCACCGAACGCACGCAGGAAATCGGCGTACGCATGGCGGTCGGCGCGCGGCAAAGCGACATCATGCAGCAGTTTTTGATCGAAGCGGTCATGGTGTGTCTGCTCGGTGGCTTGCTCGGCGTGGGTTTGGCCTTGGCCATCGGCGCTCTATTCGATCACTTTGTGAAAGACTTCAGCATGGCATTCTCCGTCACCTCGATCATTGCGGCGTTTACCTGCTCCACCTTGATCGGTATGATTTTTGGCTTTTTACCGGCGAAAAATGCGGCCAAGCTTGATCCGGTCGTCGCCCTGTCGCGCGAATAAATCATCTCCACGAGTACACATTATGCAAACATCCCAACACTTTCGCCGTCATATCACTGCCTTGTTGGTACTGAGCGCACTGCTGACCGGTTGCGCCAGCACCGGCCCGACAATGGAGCAAGCGACGGCGCGCATTCAAACGCCTGGGCAATGGCAATATGCTGACCAGAATCGCACCAGCAGCCTGAGCACCGCTAACTCAAAATGGTGGGAAGCCTTTCGCGAGCCGCGTCTGAATCAACTGGTTGAATCCGCGCTCGAAAAAAACAATACCTTGGCCAGCGCAGGCTATAAATTGTATCAAGCACAGCTCTCCGCCGGTTTAGCGCAAAACGAGCGCTATCCCTCGGTATCTGGCTCGGCCAGCGGTTCAAGTTCGCGCTCATTGGACAGCAGTTCCGCCACAAGCACGCGTCATTTTTCCAGCGGATTATCGGTCTCATATACATTGGATTTATGGGGCAAATTGGCCAAAACCAGCAGCATCAAACAGTGGGAAGCGCAAGCGAGCGAGCAAGATTTATTGAGTACCCAACTCACGATTGAAGGCTCGGTGAGCAAGCTGTATTGGCAATTGGCTTATCTCAATCAGCGCGTGCGCATGGGCGAGCAAAGCATCGTCTACGCACGCAAAACCTTGGACTTGGTGCGCGTACAGCACCGTGCCGGCGCAGTATCCAAGCTGGAGGTCATCACCGCCGAACGCAATTTGACCAGTCAGGAAGCCTCGCTGGACGCACTCAAACAGGAGCGTGAAGTCGCGCGCAACGCGATGGCGATTCTGTTCGACGCGCCGCCCTCGGCACACATCAGCGATGAGCCGCAAAATCTGCCCAATAGCGCACTGCCGAGCATTTCCGCCGGTATTCCTGCCGAAGTAATCGCCAGTCGCCCCGATTTAATCGCCTCCGAGCTACGTCTGCGCCAAGCACTGGGTAATATTGATGTGGCGCGTGCCAATTTTTATCCGAATTTCACCTTGACCGGTAATATCGGTACCGGCTCCAGCTCTCTATCGGAGATTCTGAGCAATCCGGTCGGCTCGGTCGCACTCAATCTGGCGCTGCCCTTTTTGAACTGGAACGAAAATCAACTCAATCTGAAAATCTCCAAAGCGGCGTATGAGCAAACCGCGATCAATCACCGCCAGACGGTCTACACGGCATTGCAAGAGGTGGAAAACGCCCTGTCTGCGCACGCACTGTACGCTGCGCAAGCACAAAAGGAAGCCAAATCACTGGCCAATGCGCGCGAGGCGGAACGGCTGTATGAAGTTCGCTATCGTGCAGGCGCGGACAGTCTGAAAAACTGGCTGGATGCGCA